>CAYJHN010000012.1:0-16831 GCA_964369985.1 uncultured Desulfovibrionaceae bacterium
AATTTATTTTAGAATTTTTTGAAATATACATCTATATAATGTGTTACGCCATTGCAGATACTATGTGGTTTTTGTAAACGCCAATATTTTCTATTTTCCTGCACTTTGAAGTCAAACTCACCCTTTTGATTACATGGCTCACCATTATTTACGTAGTTAACTTTAGTAATGATTTGACCTATTACTTTGAAATGCTTGTCATTAATAATTTCAACATCACCACTTACAGAGGCGTAATCATTGTCTACAAGTTGGCCAGCAAGGATTTTTAATGTGCCATTTACTTCTGTAATTATGGCATGCCCATAAATATCCGAGTTATTTAAAAGATAGTGTAAAGAAAAATAGTGTTCACCTAAAAGTTTTTCCTTAATATCTTCTGCATCTGCAAAAGCTGTATTTGAGTTTAATAATGCAATAACAAATAATAAAGATACAATAAATTTCATAGTATTTCACACTTTTTTAAAAAAAATTAAGTTTTCACTTTCTAGTGCTCATTAGCAAAATGATAAGCCTATGAAATTATTATATCAAAAATAAGGAAAGCGTAAATGTGTTAATAAGCACATTTTGAAAGTGAAAAAAATGAAAAGAAGAATTAATAATTCTGATTTTTCATGATTTTAAAATTTTTTATTTTGTTAACTTGTGTTATGTGCAATATAGTCATTTGAATCTTGCGGAGCTTGTTCTCTATTTTCGTGGCTATATTCTCTGATGACGCTTACAACAGTGATTTTATAGCTTTCAAATAAGTCATCTTTTCCCTCAAACTGGCTCATTCTATGTTCAATCTGTTTTCGCCATTTTGCCATACATTCTTCGTTTTCCCATTCGTTTAGCGATAAAATTTTATTTTCGTTAGCTAAGCTTTGAAAACGTTCAGCTCTTATAAAACCCTCTACATCGTTGATTAAATTTTTTAGATTTGCTGCAAGTTCTAAATATCTTGCCTTGCCTTCTTGTGTTGGTATAACTTCAAAAAGTGTTATTACTTTTGACATTTTGTGTTTTCCTTTCAAATTTTATACAAGAACTATATAATATAATTAAAAATTTTTCTTCTTAAATATTGCCCTTTAGAAAATTTTAAAGCTCAAAGCTTTAAAAAATCTATGTAGACATTTAAAGAAAAAATAATTATGCTAAAAATATATAAGGAGTAAAAAATGGATAATCAGCTTAAATTTATAGGCGAAATAAACACGCCTTATAAAGAACTTAGTCAATGTCCTATGGACTCTTTTTATAGTGAAGAAATTTGCAGTCTTACAATTTTTGAAGAATACGCAAAGGGGCTTTTTGCTCTTGAAAGAGGGCAGAAAATAATACTCCTTTACTGGCTTGATAAGGCAGAAAGAAAGGTTGATATAACAAGCTCACGAAATAAAAATGTAAAAGGCCTTAGGGGAACATTTGCATTAAGAACTCCTGCAAGGCCTAATCCAATTGGCTTGTCTATAGTAGTAATTGAAGACATTGAAGAGAATAAGATATTTGTTAAAGGCTTGGATTGTCTTGATAAAACAATGCTCTTAGACATAAAGCCTGTTTTTGATGAGGCATAATTAGTGATCACGTTTTAATTTTTCTCGGTGGATAAACTCTATAAATGCATTTAAGGAGTAATAAATGGCTAAAGTAGCTTTAATCACTGGTGCTAGTTCAGGTTTCGGAAACCTTACAGTAAAAGAGTTTTTAAAAAAAGGCTTTATTGTATATGCAGGGGCAAGAAGGCTTGAAAAAATGCAAGAATTAGAAGTTCTTGGTGCAAAAATTTATAAAATGGATGTCACTGTAGATGAAGATATTGAAAAAGTTGTGGCAGATATTATAAAGAACGAAGGGCAAATAGATGTGCTTGTTAATAATGCTGGATATGGAGGAAACGGCGTTATAGAGGCAGTTTTAGATGAAGAGGCAAAAAAACAATTTGAAGTAAATGTTTTTGCACTTATGAAAGTAACAAGAGCCGTTTTGCCATATATGCGAAAAAGAAAAAGTGGTGTAATTATAAACCTTTCTTCTATTGTAGGTAAGCTTGCTATGCCGATGATGGCTTGGTATAGTGCCTCAAAGCATGCCGTTGAAGCACTTAGCGATGCACTTAGAATAGAAGTAGAGACTTTTGGGATAAAGGTGGTTGTAGTTGAACCAGGTGTGATGGCTACAGATTTTTTAGAAGTTTCGCTCAAAAGTAGTGCCTCTTTAAAGTATCCACCTGAATATCAAGAAAATGTGACTAACTTTCTAGAAGCCTTTAAAGAACAATACAAAAAAGCTTCTGCACCTGAAGAAACTATTAAGGCAATTATCACGGCAGCTACTTCGCAAAAGCCAAAAACAAGATATGTAACGGGAAAGGGTAATGCACTTAATTTACTTTTAGTAAAAATACTGCCTGATAAAATTGTGGATTTTGTTCTGAAAAAAATGTTTAAACTCAAATAAATAGATATTTATACCTCATGTAGAATCTCCTTGCAAAGGTAAGGAGATTCTTCTTGTTTAATAGTATGTGTAAAAACAATAAAAGAATTTTCTTACATAATAAAAATCGGCAAGAGTAAAAATTTCCTCTTTTGCTTCTAGTTTTTATTCTATAAATAAAGATAGATACATGTGTTTAGAGCTTTTTCGCCCTTTGGTATGAATTTTGCTAGGTTTATAAGATATCGGCAATTAATTCCCACTTATTTAAAACTAATCGTAATATCATTAGAAAAGGGGCACTTATGTCTATTTCAAGCATTAACGAAAGTTACTCAAGCAATAGTATTTTCTTTGAAGCTCTCATGCAACAGCAGCAACAAACACAACAAATTTCAAATTATAGCACAGGTTCAACAAGCTCAGATAGCGTAAGTATTTCTTCAGAAGCAATGGAAATGTATAAGGCTATGCAAGCTGAAAAGCAGGCCTTGTTAGCTGAGGAAGGCACAAAGGACGCGCAAAGTACTGATAGCGAAAGCTCATTCTTTTCTAGTATTGCAAATGAGGAACAAGCTGTAGAAAAGCCAAAAGGCGGCGGCGGTAAAGGAGGCGGTAAGAAAGATGACGACGATGATGACGATGATGACGATTACACAGACTGGTATGAGGAATTGATTGAGAATAAATATGATGAAAATGATGAAAAAAATGTTTTAGTTAGTGAGTTTTTAGAAGATTTAATCTAAAATACTACTAAATAAATATAAAAAATGCATAATAATGATAAAGCTATACTTTTATAATGGTATAGCTTTATTTTTGTATAATTCTTTTATATATTTTGTTTTCTTCGAACTTTTATAGAAAATATCTGCTTACTATTTCTTTTTTAAAGTTTGAATTTCAAAAGGTAAGATATTAGTGTTTATTTTTTTGTCTAAGATATCTGAAAAAATAATGAAACTTCCATTTTGAAAGGAGGGATCTTCCAAATGTTTTTGCATTGCTTCTTCAATACAAGAGTCAAGAAAAAATTCGCAAATATACTCACCTTTAGGTATTTCTACAAGCTGTGCATTACCAAAAAAGACTTTTTTTCTATTTTTTGTCTCTACTTTTATTTCAACAAAGAAAGAGGCTATAATTTCTTCATTTTTTTTATGAAAAAGAATGCCTTGCTCCACAGATGCTGAAAGTTCGTGCTTTGTAATTATAGCATAAAGTTCAGTTGTTTTTTGCCAATAATCTGAAAAGTCAAATTCTTTTAAATGTGGTAATGTGTTGTAGGCAAGTGTGATAAAATGCCTTTGTTTTATTTGCCTTAGACTTGTTTTTTCTTTTATTTCACTAGTGAAATAGTGACTGTTTTCTTGAAAATGTATGTGAGTTTTTTCAAGAAAATACAAATCTCTTTCTAACTTGCTTATTGTTTTTTTTAGCTTGTTCTTTGTATAAATAACAAAATCTTCTAAGTCTAAGTTGTTGTTATTTTGTATATATTTTTCAAATTCTTTTAAGGGAATGTCTAATTCTATTGCAAGCAGGATTAAACTAAGTAGAGGAATTTGTTTTTTTGAATAATAGCGGTAGCCTGTATCTTGATTTATATAGGCTGGCTTTAAAATTCCTATTTCATCATAGTATCTTAGTGACGTGTGGCTTACATTCATTATTTTTGAAACTTCACCTATAGATAAAAAATCACTATTTGTAGATTTTTTTGCTCTTTGTTTTGTTTCATTTTTTACAAAATTCTTTGTTAAATCAATAGAGTAAGATTGCGATATTTTCTTTTTCATACTACCTCAAAATAAAAGCTTGACTCTCATATTATATGAGACTGTATATTCTAACAAGCTTAACTTCTTTTGAAAAGAAAATTTTTTTGCTGACTTTAAATATTATATAAAAGGTAAAGGAAAATGATAGAAAATATTAATGCTAACTCTCTAATAAGATTTACACTTCCATCAATTGTAGCCATGGTTTTTATGGGATTATACACAATGGTTGATGGTATGTTTGTTTCAAACTTTATTGGTGCAAACGCGCTTTCTGCAATCAATATTGCTTTTCCCGTTGTGGGAGTTTTTATTGCTGTAGGCACGATGTTTGGCATGGGGGGCAATGCTGTGTGTGCTACCTTACTTGGTGAGGGCAAAATAAAGCAAGCAAAAGAAAAATTGACTTTATTTGTTGTAACTGCTTTATTTATTGGACTTTTATTTCTTGTTTTTGTAACTAGCTATATTTCACCTATTCTCTCTTTTCTAGGTACAAATGAAGAAAGCTATAAATATGCATATAATTATCTTTATATACTCTCTTTTTTTGCTCCTTTTGCTGTTGCACAAATAATTATTGAAAATGCAATGATAGCCTCTGGCAGGCCTGAACTTGCATTGGCAACAATATTAGCTGGCGGCACGACAAATATCATTCTGGATTATTTATTTATAGAATTGGGCTTTGGTATGCGTGGCATAGCTTTTGCCACTGGTCTTGGTTATATAGTTCCGTGTCTTATTGGTGTATACTTTTTTTCTACTCATAAAGAGACTAAATCATTGTCTTTTATAAAGTTTTCTTTTGATATAAGAGCGATTTTAAAGGCTATGTCAAATGGTTCCTCTGAAATGGTTTCTATGCTTTCAGCCTCTGTTATAACCTATTTATTTAACATAACTGTTTTAAAATTAGCGGGAAATGCCGGTGTGTCTGCAATAACAGTTATTCTTTATTTTCAACTGCTTATAGCATCACTTTTTACTGGCTTTACATCTGGTGTTGCTCCTGTGATAAGCTATAATTATGGTGAAAAAAATAAAATGAAATTAAGAAAACTCTTTGAACTAAATATGAAATTTATAATAATAGCATCAATTGTAATGACATTATTTGCTTTTTTATTTGATGATATCATTGTTTCGATTTTTCTTGAAGATGCTTCTCCTGCCTATAATTATGCAGTAGAGGGATTGGCTATTTTTTCATTTGCTTTTTTATTCTTGGGTTTTAATGTTTTTGCTTCTGGCATGTTTACAGCCTATTCAAATGGAAAAATTTCTGCCTTTATTTCATTTTTGAGAACTTTCTTTTTTATCACTCTTTCCTTGCTCGTTTTACCACAATATATTGGTATATTAGGAGTTTGGATTGCAGTGCCCTTTGCTGAGTTTATTTCCTTCTTTGTTGCATGGTATTTTATTAATACATCAAAAAAAGTGTATCTTTACGATAAAATAGAAATTGCTCCTGCTGAAGATAAATAAAGTATTATTAACAAAATTATTTTTATTATAAACTTGATTTAAACTGATGAGATGCCTTTTTTATAAGAAGATAAAAAGGTATCTCGTTTATTTTTATTCTCCTAATATGTTTGACAAGTACTTTATTTTCTTATAAATTCAATAAAGAATTTATGTGTTAAGCACAAGGGGAGCAGATTATTAAAACTTTAATTAAAAATGGACTATTAATAGATCCTAAAAACAATGTACAGTCTCATTTAAACTTGTTTATTGAAGATGGTAAAGTTATTTTAATTACAGATACTTGTTCACATCATTCAGAAAATGCTGATATTGTGATTGATGCAAGTAATAAAATAGTTTGTCCTGGCTTTATTGATATTCATATGCACGAAGATCCCGTCTTGCCAGACGGAAAAATTTATAATGATGAAGAAAAAGCAATTTTTAATTGTGAACTTCGCACTGGGGTCACTACTGTCATTGGTGGGCAATGCGGTATTAGTGAGTATGATCCAATAAAATACCTTGAAATTATAGATAATTATGGTGCAAGCCTAAATGTAGGAATGTTTGCAGGGCATGCCTATTTTCGTGAACTTTACACAAAGTCTGATAAGTATGAAAAAGTAAGTGAAAGCGAACTCAAAGAAATTTCTTCTGCAATAAAAAATGCTTTAGATAAAGGTTGTTTTGGTATTTCCTATGGCATACGCTATGTTCCCGGAATTGATGATAAAGAACTATATGAAACTGCAAAGCATTGCCAAAGCACCAATAAAGTTATTTCAGCTCATTTAAGAGACGATGCAGCAAATGTTTTCACTGCGGCTAAAGAATTGCTTGATCTTGGTAAAAAGCTTAATATTTCAACGCAAGTGTCGCATATTGGCTCTATGGCAGGTTTTGGGCAGATGAAAGATTTTTTAGCCATGATTGACGAATATACAATGAATGGCTTAAATGTTGCTTGTGATTGCTATCCCTATTACGCATTTTCAACTACAATTGGCTCTACCACATACGATGAAGGCTGGCTTGAAAGATATAATTGTGATTACAGCGTGCTTGAGCTTTGCGAGGGTAAGTATAAGGGCATGCGTTGCACTAAAGAAATTTTTGAAGAAATGCGTCGTGATTTTCCTGACTGCATTACTGTTGCCTATGTTATGCAAGAGGCAGAGATAGACATGGCTCTTTCGCACCCAAGCATGATACTTGGCAGCGATGGTTTGATGAACAAAGGGCAAGGACATCCAAGAAGTGGCGGAGCTTTTTCACGTTTGCTTTCAAAATTTGCAGCAAAGGGTAAGATTTCCTTCTATGATGCTATAAGTATGATGACGTATAAACCAGCCCAAAAGCTTGCTTTGGCAAATAAAGGCTGTTTAAACGTAGGAGCAGATGCTGATATAGTTATTTTTGATCCAAAAACTATATGCGATAATGCCACTTTTGAAAATCCAACACTTGTGTGTGAAGGCATTGATTATGTTTTTGTGAATGGACAAATTGCAGCAAAAAATGGTAAGATTCAAAACTTTAATTTAGGCAAAGCAATAAGAAATTAAGTTTTATTTCACACGCTTAGAGTGAGTAAGCAAGAAATAAAGTATTAATAATTAAGGAGTGTATGTAAAATGGAATTAGGATTTTTATCAGTGTTACCGCCTTTGGTAACAATTGTTTTGGCGCTTTTGCTAAAAAATGTTTTTGTCGCACTTTTGATAGGCATTTTTCTTTCAACCTTTATTTTAGCAGATTTTAGTATATTTACTGGAATAAATGAAGGCCTTTATAGCATTGTTCGAACTTTTGCAAGTAATGGCAATACCATAGTGCTTCTTTGTATGTTTCTTATTGGCGCACTTATCTACATGATTGAGCGCACAGGCGGCATCACAGGTTTTGTTGAAGTGATGGTGAAAAAGCGTGGTATAATCAAGTCTAAGCGTGCTTCTGAAATTTTTACATGGCTTTTAGGGATTTTTGTTTTTACTTCAGGCTCTTTGAGTTGTATGGTAACAGGTTCAGTTGCTCGTCCGCTCAACGATAGTATGAAAGTGCCACACGAAAAAGCGGCTTTTTTAGTGCACACAACTTCAACTCCATGGTGTGTGTTATTTCCACTTAGCGGCTGGCTTGCTTCAATGGCTGGCTATATTGCTTCAGGCGGAATTCCTGAAGGAGAGTCAATTTCTGTATTATTCCAGTCAATTCCATACAATTTTTATTGTATATTAGCAGTAGGTTTTGCTCTTTTAGTTGCTCTTTTCCCTCTTGATTTTGGCCCTATGAAAAAAGCTGAAATAAGAGCTGGAAAAACAGGTGAATTAGATGATCCTGAATCTGTTCCGCCTGCACCGCAATCAGTTTCATCTGAAGAAATGCAAGTTTTACCACGTGCAAAAAATATGTTTATTCCAATGATAGTTATGCTTGTAACAATCTTGGCTGTGCTCACCTATACTGGCAGCGGTAACCCAACAAAGGGTAGCGGTTTGCAAGCATTATTATGGGGTTGTAGTTTTTCTGTATTCGTGATTTCTGCAATGGCTCTTTGGCAAAGAATCTTTACCCTAGATAAACTCACTTCTGAGCTTATGAAAGGTATGTCAACAATGCTCCCTATTGCAGCGGTCTTATTATTTGGCCTTACAATGGGCACCTTAGTAAAGTCACTTCAAACAGGTATTTACTTATCTTCATTGTTCCAGCAGTTCCTCACACCAGAACTTCTACCTGTGCTTACCTTTATTCTTGCAATGATTCTTTCTTTCTCAACAGGGACTTCAATGGGAACAATGGCCATAGTTTCAGTTATTTCCTTGCCAATGGCTCTTGAAATGAATATGCATGTGCCATTAGTTGCTGGCGCTATTTTTGGTGGTGCTATCTTTGGTGATCACGCTTCGCCAATTTCTGACACAACTATTATGTCTTGCGCAACAACTGGCTGTAATGTTATAGACCATGTAAAAACACAATTGCCTTATGTGTCTGTTTTTGCAGCTATATCTATTGTTTTATACACTATTATGGGCTTTATTATCTAGTATGATATAGTTTTTTCTTGTCTCCGACGGCCAAAGGAGCTCAGCCCCTTTGGAAACCCTGAATAGTGAGCGGTATAATGATAAGTTCTGGCTAAAGAATAGTATTTTTATTTTTGCTTGCGGAAAAGTTATATGAGCTTCGCTCATAAATACTTTTCCGCTTTAAAATTTGGGGGCTTGGAAGTGAGAAAGCTGTGTCTGTATGCAAAGAGAAAGACACAGCTTCACTTCGTTTAGCTGATAAATTAAAGGGGTTTTACAGTTATCAATATAAAAGCCATGTGAACGTAGTGAACATGGAGGCTTGTGTCTCTTTCGTAGCTTTAGTTAACTACACAAAGTCTTTCCTATTTTAAAGCGAAACAGTATTTAAGCGAAGCTTAAAACTTTTTCGCAAATTAAAAAAATAAAAAATATTCTTTAGCCAGAACCTATCGTTTAACCGCTCATTGTAAAGGTTTCCAAAGGACGGTAGTCCTTTGGTCGCCGAAGGCAAAAAAAACAACAAAAATGACCTATAAATCCTCTATTGAAAATCTATTTCTATGATACTGATTTCACTTCTTGTTCCAAGTCTGTAGGGCATTTGCCATGGGCCTACAATTTTCCAAAAGCCAACGCCTACACCAGAAGTAACGTAAGTGTGCAAATTGCCTATTTTTTTATAAGCATAGGCATTTTCTAATCTATATTTTAATAAGAGATTGTATGGGAAAAACTGGCCAGCATGTGTGTGCCCTGAAAGCTGAACATCTGCTTTGTTTTCAATGCTTTCGCTTATGCTTTGCGGGTTATGGTCTAAAATAATGACAGGTTCTGTCATATCTACATGATTTTCTTCTAAAATCTCTTTTAGTTCAGCCCTATCTTGCATTACATATTCTTTTTTCTTTATATCGTCTCTTGCGATAAAGTTTATGCCATCAATTTTTAATACTTCGTCTCTGAGAATATGAATACCAAGTGATTTTAGATAGATAAGATTTTCTTCTATGTCATAGCCATAGTATTCATGATTTCCTAATATGGTATAAATGCCGTGCTTTGCTTTGAGTTTTGAAAATATTTCTTTATAATCGTCCACAACTTTAGTATGGCTATTTTGCAGAATATCACCGCCCATGATAATAATATCAGGCTCTTGCTTGTTGATTAATGACACCATATCAATAAAGAGATTCTTATTTGCTGTATCAATTAAATGAAAATCTGCAACAAAGGCTATTTTCATACTTTTCACATCTGCTTCTTTGTTTAAAGCTATTTTTGTATAAGTGACTTCTGGATTTCTATAATTATAATAACCAATAGAGGCAACAATTAAGAGAAAAAGTGGTATAATAATATATACAAGCTTTTTTTGTATAGGAAAAACAAGATAGTGCACAAGACAAAGAATAAGTGAAATAATAACAAGGTAGTGTACAAAATAAATATAATTTCCTAAGAAAAATCCAAATAATTCATTTTCTGTGATGAGATTTTTTCTTGCTTTTGCAAGTGGGTAGATAAAAAGTAGCAAGGCAATGCTAGAGAGAAGTAGTTTAAACATGTAATTTCGCCTTATTTTATATATATAGTTTAAATGTAGCTATATAAAGATATTTTATATTATTTTATTCTTGAAAAGTTATAGTTGTATAGCTTTAATATGTCAAATTCATATTCAAATGAATCTGAAAAATGATAGTATATTTTAAAAATTATTTCATGATAATATGCTTTATTCTATAAAAGCATTGATTGCATATTGACTTAAGCTGTAGAGTAAGTATTTGTTTTAATAGACTACTTGTTATCTTTTTTATATGCATTAAAATGTATAAAAAATTGTATTAGATATAAAGTTATTTTCTATTGTACCGAATTAGTTTTAAGTAAACAAATAATTATAGGAGTTTTTATGAAACTGTTACAAAGAATTTTATTACCGCTTATGCTGGTTTTGGTTCTTTCTATGAGTGGTTTGAGCTATTTAACTTACAATCAAAGCTCTACATCTCTTACAGAATCAAGCGTGAATACAATGGAGGTGACTAGTCTTACACTGCAACGTATGCTTGACTATGCACTTATGTCAACAAATGTTCTTATAAACACAACTGCTGAGGACATACATGTTATTGATTTTCTTAAAAATCCTATTAAATCACAAAGTGCAGTTAATAGTCTAAACACTTGGTTCATGAGCAGAGTTAATGCTGTGCCTATGATGAGTGGTTTTAACTTAATTAATAAAGAAGGTATTGTTGTTGCCTCATCAAACCCACAAGCAGTTGGAACAGATCTTAATTTTAGAGAATATTTCCAAATAGCAGTGAAAGGTAATATTCCTAAAGCAGAACCACGTATGTCAAGTATAACTAATGAAGTTTTGATGGCTGGTGTTTTTCCTGTGAAAGACGAATATACTGGTGAAATATTAGGTGTTCTTGCAGGCGATATTTCATTTGCTAAAGTATATGAAAACGTTTTTGCTGGCGTAAAAGTTGCTAGTGATGGTTATGCTTTTGCTATCAATGACGATGGTTTGATTGTTTTAGATCCAAATCCTGCAAACCTTATGAAAAAAGGCATGTCTATTGAAGAAGATATGAAAAAAATAGCTTCTTCACAAGATGGTATGTATGAATATATAAACCTTGCTGGCGAGCCAGTAATAGCCTATCATACAAGAATGACTGGTTCGGACATGACAGTTATTGCAAGAGCTGAAAAACGCGATATCTTTTCTGAGCTTGATACCTTGAGTATGCTAGCCATTTTTGCAACGGTTGTTGCTGTTGTTGCAAGTGCTATTGTTGTGTATCTGATTCTTCGTCCAGTAGTGAGTGCTGTTGTGAGGGGATCTGAATTTGCAAACTCTGTTGCAAGTGGTAATTTAGATGTAACTCTTGATGTGAATCGTAGTGATGAAATTGGCGTATTAGCAAATGCTCTTCGCTCAATTCCTGAAACTCTCAAGCAAATAACTTCTGAATACAAAAGGGTAAAGAACGAACTACATAATGGAGATATTGAAGTTCAAGGTGATACTTCTAAGTTCCACGGTGCATTTGCTGAACTTATCGAAGGCACAAACTTAACTTTAAAACAATACCAAAATATTTTAAATGTTCTTACGGCTCCAGTTGTTGTGCTTGATAAGAATTTAAGAATTGTTTACATAAATGATATAGGTAAGAAAATTGTAGGTTCAAGTTACAAACAAAGAACATGTAAAGAAGTGATGAATAGAGACGATTCAGACACTCCTGGCGATGCACTTAATAAAGCTGTTGCAACCTTACGTCCAGCTACAGGACAAACAGTTGCAAGACCAAATAATCAAGCTCTTGATATTTCATACACTGCAATTCCATTTGCAGACTCTGAAGGCAAACTTGCATGCGTGCTACAGCTTATTACGGATCTTACTGAAATCAAGAGCACACAAAGAACAATTCAAGACGTAGCAAACCAAGCGCAAAACATTTCAGAACGTATGGCAACTGCTTCAAGAGAGCTTTCAGCACAAGTTGAAGAAGTTTCAAATGGTTCGCAAGTACAACGTGATAGAGTAAGAGCAACAGCTACTTCAATGGACGAGATGAATAATGCTGTGCTTGAAGTTGCGCATAATGCTAATCAAGCAAATACACAATCTAATGATGTTCATGACAAAGCGACAGAAGGCGCGAGAATTGTTAACCAAGTTGTTGATGCTATCAGAAGCGTAAACGATGTTTCTACTGAACTAGAAAAGAATATGGAACAATTAGGCAAACAAGCCGAAAGTATTGGTTCTGTTATGGATGTTATTTCTGATATTGCTGATCAAACAAACTTACTTGCACTTAATGCTGCTATTGAAGCAGCAAGAGCTGGTGAAGCAGGACGCGGCTTCGCTGTTGTTGCTGATGAAGTAAGAAAACTCGCTGAAAAAACAATGACAGCAACAACTGAAGTTGGCAATAGCATTAGAGGCATTCAAGAAACAACAGCTCTAAATATCAGCCGAGTTTCTGAAAGTGCACATAGTGCAGGCACAGCAACTGAACTTGCATCAACTTCAGGTAATTCGCTTTCAGAAATTGTTGCCTTAGTAAATGCAAATACTACCTTGATTTCAGCTATTGCTACAGCAGCAGAAGAGCAATCTGCTTCATCTGGTGAAATAAACGCATCAATAGATGAAATCAACCACATTGCTACTTCAACTGCAACAGGTATGTCCGAAGCATCTCAAGCGGTAAATGAATTATCAGATATGGCTTTAGAATTACAAGTATTACTCAAAAGATTACAGCAATAAGTTTTAAATATATCTTCTATAATTATTAAAATAAAAGGTAAGGAGTAAAATCCTTACCTATTTTATTTTGTATAATTCAATCTTATACTTTATTATTCTTTATGAATAATTAGCCCTTAAGTGAAGTAATTAATTCGCTTAATACTTGTACTTGTTTGTTGAGATTTGTGATTGCCGTTGAAGCGTCGTTCATAGATTCATAAAGATTTGCAGCAAGGTTGCTTGTTTGTTCAACACCTGTGCTCACTTGTTCTACTGTAGAGCTTTGTTCTTCAGAAGCAGCTGCTATAGCCATGATTCTTGTTGAAGATGAACCAGTAAGATCAACAATTTCACCAAGTGCTTTGCCTGAATTTTCAGCTCTTTGTGCTGCATTATCAATGATTTTTACAGTATTATCAACTGCTTGAACGTTTTTAGCTGTGCCATCTTGAATAGCAACAATAGCAAGCTCAACATCTTTTGTTGCAGACATACTTTTTTCAGCTAATTTACGCACTTCATCAGCAACAACAGCAAAGCCTTTACCGTATTCGCCAGCTCTTGCTGCTTCGATAGCAGCATTTAATGCAAGAAGGTTGGTTTGGTCAGCAATATCTCTAATCATAACAAGAATAGTGCTGATATTTGTTGCTTGTTCTGAAAGACTTTGTATGCCGTCTTTTAAGTTGCTTGAAGTTTCTTCAACCTTCATAATATCAGTCAATACGCCTTGAACAACTTCTTGTCCTTCAAAAGCACGCTTACGCATTGATTCAGCTTCTTGTGAAGTTTCAGCCGCATTTGAAGCAACACCACGTATAGCTATTGACATTTCTTCCATAGCTGTTGTTGTTTCACGCATGCTATTTGAAGTGAGCTGTGAATTGCTTGTAGCCCCGCTAATAACTGATTCTAATTCTTTTGAAGAAAGGGCAAGTTCTTCTGCTATTTCTTCAATTTTTAGAGCGAGTTGATCACGTTTTTCTTGTTCTTTTGCGTATTCAGCTTCTCGTGCTCTTTCAATTTCAGTTACGTCAATTCCAATCTCAAGATGGCCAATAGCCTGATTATGCTCATCATAAAGGTATTCAAGATTGATTTGTTGCACTCTTGTATTTGGAAGCACAAGTCTCACAGTTTTTTGTCCGCGTCTTAAACATTCAATACCGCAATTTTCTGTATCGCAGAGTGAGGCTGCCTTATAGGAACAATGCTTTCCAAGTAATTCTTCTAAAGGGCCTTTATTGATAGCATTGACGCCAAAACTATTAATGAAAAGCCAGTTCATATCCATATCTGTGACGGAAATGCTCATTGGCAAGGAATCAAGGATTTTTTTATACCATTGGACTTTATTAGAAAAATGTTCAACAGTTTTAGTTAATTCGTCATTTATTGGATGCGGATTGCTTGCTGCAAGCTGTATAAGAGATTCAGTAGAATCTTTTTCTCTTGCTTCTTTTAAGGCTTTTTCCATGCCATGAGAGGAAGTTTGTGAGCTTTTGAGAGTAAAAAATAGTACGATGGCAAAAAAGAGAAAAATTCCAAAATTAATTGAATATAGACTGAATTTTAATCCATCAAGTGTTTTTGTGGCGTTTTTTTGAATGAAGTCTTCAAATAAATAAAAATTAATGCATACAGTCAAAACACAGTAAAAAAAGAGTACTATGATTGAGTTGCGTTTTGTGTTTTCTTTCATTGCAACCTCCGAGTATAAAACATATAATATCTTATCGTGAGAAAATGAAAATCCTTATATTGTATACTATAATACCATTTTAACTAAAAACAAGACTAGAGTAAATTTATTTGTGCTTTTTTTCATTATCAAACTTGCCCTAAATTTGATAAACTGTATTATTACTTATAATATCATAAACTAAGAAAAGAAAAATAAAAATCACGCTTCACTTTTCTTTACATATATTAAAGAAAAGTATATTGTTTTTTTTTACTAAATATTAATCAATTCTTTTTTGTGAGAATTAGTCTTTGGGGGAATCAATGAGTCTTATTTATAAAAATAGAGCATCTCGCTCTTTAGTTCTAGAAAACAGAGATAAACCAGAACTTTATCGTGACATATTTCCATATACGCAAGTTGGACGTATTGAATTTAATGGTTCAGTTGTGCCTGCAATGCCAGCAGAAAGAATGTATATCACTGATACTACCTTTAGAGATGGACAACAAGCAAGACCCCCATATACTGTTAAACAAATAGCTAGAATGTATGACTTACTTAATAAACTAGGTGGTAAGCATGGCCTTATTAACGCAAGTGAATTTTTTATGTATTCAGCAAAAGATAGAAAAGCTATTGAAGTTTGTAGGGCAAGGGGATATCGCTTTCCTCGTGTAACTGGCTGGATTCGTGCTACAAAAGATGATTTAAAAATAGCAAGAGATATGGAATTTGAAGAAGTTGGTATGCTTACTTCTGTTTCTGATTACCATATTTACCTAAAACTCAATAAAGACAGACAAAAAGCAATGGACGACTATTTAGCATTAGTTGAACAAGCTTTAGAATGGGGCATTGTGCCACGCTGTCACATGGAAGATATAACACGTGCAGATATCCATGGTTTTTGCTTGCCATTTGCACAAAAATTGATGGAATTATCAAAACAAGCTGCAATGCCTGTAAAAATTCGTCTTTGTGATACAATGGGTTATGCAGTTCCTTATGTTGGAGCAGCTTTACCACGTTCTGTGCAAGGCATTGTGCGTGCCTTTATTGATGAAGCAAATGTTCCTGGCGAATGGCTTGAATGGCATGGCCACAACGACTTCCACAAAGGCTTTGTAAATGGCGTTACAGCATGGCTTCACGGTTGTGCCTCTGTAAATGGTGCTTTACTTGGCTTTGGCGAAAGAACAGGTAACACTCCAGTTGAAGGCCTTGTTATGGAATATATTTCACTCACAGGTGAAGATGACATAGCGGATCCTACTGTAATTACTGAAATTGCTGAGTTTTTTGATAAAGAACTCGAATATAATATTCCACCAAATTACCCATTTGTTGGACAAGATTTCAATGCAACATCTGCTGGCGTGCACGTGGATGGTTTAGCAAAGAACGAAGAAATCTATAATATCTTTGATACAACAAAAATTCTTGGAAAAGCTGTGCCTATTATTATTACTGATAAGTCAGGCAGAGCTGGTGTTGCTTATTGGATTAACCAAAATCTTAAATTAAGTGGCGAAAACGAAGTTACAAAAAAACACCCTGCTGTTGGTAATATTTATGATGCAATTATGGCTACTTATGAATCTGGCCGTAACACTTCATTCTCAAACAAAGAAATGGAAGCATTGACTCGCCGTTACTTACCTGAATTATTCCAATCAGAACTTGAAAGAGTTAAACGTCTTGCAGGTAAACTTGCAAATAATGTTGTTGAATCTATTTCACAAAAAATAAAGATGAACTCAATGCAAGAAACTGCAAAAGTTCTTAAAGATTCAAGAGAGCAATATAACTTTATTCAATACCTCTATGTTACTGATACAAAAGGTATTTTACAAGAGTCCGTTTATTCAGATGCTATGCCATTTTGTGAACAATATGCAGCAATTCCAGCAAACTTTGACTATTCCCAAAGAGAATGGTTCAAAAAACCTATGAAATCAGGTGCTGGCTATGTGACAAATGTGTATCAATCACACTTTACAACTGAATTGATTCTCACTGTTTCGCATGCAATTACAGATGACAAAGACAATATTATTGGTATTCTTGGTGCTGATATCCATGTAGATCAAATACTTATGCGTTCAGATATACTAGAGTCAGA
>CAYJHN010000012.1:16841-20207 GCA_964369985.1 uncultured Desulfovibrionaceae bacterium
TTAGCTAATAACATACATAAGATACTAAACAGAATAAATAAATTAACATAATGTAGGGGTTAGAAATACAGATGCTTTGCCTTGGGATTGAATCTTCTTGCGATGAAACTGGACTTGCTTTAATCGATGAAACTGGAGTAAAAGCAAGCGTTTTATCTAGCCAAATTGATTTGCATGCGCTTTTTGGTGGCGTTGTTCCTGAACTTGCGTCACGAGAACATGCAAAACTTTTGCCCCTACTTTATGATGAACTATTAGAAAAAGCACAAGTGAAAAGCGAGGAAATACAAGGTATTGCTGTTGCAAATGGCCCTGGCTTGCTTGGCTCATTGCTTGTTGGTGTTGCTTTTGCAAAGGCTTTGGCTTTGGCTTTGGACGTGCCTATTGTAGGCGTAAATCATTTGCATGCCCACCTTTCAGCTGTAGGCTTAGAATACGATACAAAGTTTCCTGCTCTTGGAATTTTAGTTTCAGGCGGACATACGCATCTTTACGAAGTTAAAAGCTTTCACGAATATAAGCTTTTAGGCAAAACCTTAGACGATGCTGCTGGTGAGGCTTGCGATAAATTTGCAAAAATGCTTTCTTTACCCTATCCAGGTGGTGCTCTTCTTGATATGCTAGGCAAGCAAGGTGAGTTAACTAAAGAAAATAAAAGAATTTTTCCTCGTCCTTATACAAAGAATGACAATCTAGATTTTTCTTTTTCTGGCCTTAAAACAGCTGCGGCACAGTTTCTAAAATTAAATCCCCAACTTGTGCTTCCAGAACTTCCAAAAGACGCAATAGCAACTGTTGAGCTTCACAAAGAAAGAATTAGACAAGCTCCGCAAGAGCTTTCAAATGCAGCAGCAGCCTACTTATACGCTATTGCCGATACACTTGCGATTAAGGCAAAACGTGCTATACCAATTTTTGAAAATGCACCAAAATCTCTTATTCTTGCAGGTGGTGTAGCAGCTAACTCTTTTGTAAGAGAAAGGTTTGCTTTGTTTTGCAAGGAAGAGGGACTTGATTTTGTATATCCAAGCATGAAACTCTGTACAGATAATGCTGAAATGGTTGCATATTTAGGGCGTACTATGCTTTGTAGTGGTAAGAGCTTCGAGCTTGATTTTCCAGCTTATCCAAGAGGTTCAGTCTTGTTTAACTAAATTAACTTACCTTTACTTTTCTGTTTTGAAACAAATGCATATTTATGTAGAAAGAAAATAATGTATAAAAAAAGCGATTATATTGATGAGAATATAATCGCTTTATTATTTAATTGCTTATGTTATAGAGCTATGAGGCTATTTTTTATTTATTTTGTAGGCTGTTAATCTATTATGTTTGAGGAAAACAACATAAAGCATATCGCCGCTAATGTAAGCATCTGTAATTCCATCAGATATAGATAGAAGCAAAATTCTGTTATTTTCATCTATATAATAAATTTGCCCTTTTGATGAAGTAACAATCAAGCCATTTTCATAAACTTGCATACTTTCTAGCGGGCCTAATCTGTAGCTAGAATTTATGAGTTCAATATTTCTTGTAAATAAATCAATAGCATAAATAGAACCATAAGCAGCAGGTGTGAGATCTTTTGAAAGGGTAGAGCCATAAGTTGCAATATAGAGCTTATTTCCTTTTACTGCTATAGCATTGGGATATCTTATTAAATCAGATTGAAACCATTCAATAAATTGTCCTCTATCTTGTTTTAATATTATTCCACTTGTTACTTCTGAGGCAAAAAGAGTGCCTTCTTCTGAAATAGCTATTGAGTTTATATTCTTTATTTTATTGTTTTTGGGTTTGATAGTGTCGCTCACCTTACCTCTTGTGCTGTCAATCACATAAACTTTTTCTTGGCTTGCTACAAAAAGTTTTTTGCCTTGCATAAGCATTCCAGTAGGTTGTGTGAGGCCTTTTATCCAGTTCATATCTATTTCAGAGCCATCTTTTTTTATGCGTGAAATAAAACCACTGTCGTCACTTTTGTTTACATTTGAAACATAAATCCATGAAGAATCAAGCCTTGAAGTGGTGGATTCAGGTAGATTAAATCCACTAATAGACCACTCTTGAGCAAAATCTAAAGATTTTAGTTCTTGGAAAGTTTTATTTGTAGAAAAGAGAATTTTGGGTTGTATTTGTGTGCTTGCTGATTGTTTTGTGCTTATGCTTTGTTCTTCAATATTTTGCTTATCAAGCGAAAGAGTATTTTGTTTTTCAGGCTTCTCGTTTTCAGCTTGCATATTACTATCTAATTTTGTTTGTTTTTCAGTATGTGCTGAGGACTTATTCGCAGCTTTGTTTATAGGTGCGCCGTCTATAAAAACCTTGGCATTTGTTTTTACATTTGTCTGCATTGGTTTTATTTGACTTTTTTGTGCATTGTTTTTTTCTACTTTTGTCTCTTGTGGTTTTTGAAAATTTGTTGAAAAATCATCATCTTGTATTTGAATTGGTTGCTTCGCATAATAAGATGACGATTTTGGTGTAAAAGAATTGTTGAGTTGCTCAACTTGTTGATCTATTTTTTCACTGTCTAGAGGGAAGTCTGCTCTGGCATTGTTTTGTGTAAATACTATACTTAAGCATAATAATAGAGGGTATAGAAATGGAGTTTTTGTTTTTGTATTCATAGTAAACCTGTTTATATTTAGTTAGTTTTATATAACAAGAAGGGAAAAAAAAGTCAATTTATACAAAATTGCATAAAAATGAGTATGTTGACAACTATTTTCACTGTATTATATATAGATAGTAAAGCAAAAGCTTTTTATAAAGAATTGGAGGTTTCGTGTGGAAAAAAAAGAATTAACACTTTTTGTAAACTTTATTGCTGAAGAGGGCAGTGCTGATTTCATAAAATCAGAACTTCTTAAATTAATTCAGCCAACAAGAGCTGAAAAAGAATATGTCAAATATGTTCTTCATACAGATAATGACAATAAAAATTCTTTTTTCTTTTATGAAATCTGGGAAGACTATGATGCATGGCAAAAACATAGAAAAACCGATCATATGCAAAATTTTTATGCTCTATCAGAGGGAAAAATCGCACAAAGAACAGTTTATCAAAGCTCTCTAGAACAAAATTTAAATATACAAAAAATAATAAAATCAGAAAACAAAGTAAATGATGATATTGTTACAGTGATTGCTGTTGTGAAAGCAAAAGAGGGCTGTAAAGACGCTTTGTATGCTGAATTTGGCTAACTTATTGAAGGAACTCACAAAGAAGCAGGCTGTATTGACTATATCCTCCATACAGACAATGAAGATGAAAATACTTTCTTATTTTATGAAAATTGGCAAGATGCCAAAGCTTTAGAAGAACATGGTAAAAGTGCACATATGCTTGCTTATGTCGAT
>CAYJHN010000013.1:0-18638 GCA_964369985.1 uncultured Desulfovibrionaceae bacterium
AGGAGCTGCTGCTGGTGGTATTATTGGCGGTATTCTTGGCTCTTTATTTGGTGGAGGTTCAGGCAAAACTGTTGCAACTGTAGCTGGTGCTGCACTTGGAGCTGGAGCTGGTTATATTGGTACTGAGGCTGCAACACAACAAAACGCATACAGAATTGAAGTTAAACTTGATTCTGGTAGAAATATTGTTGTAGTTCAAGGACTTGATCAAGCTTTTAGCACAGGACAAAAAGTATCGATCACCGAAACAAATGGCGTTGCAAAAGTTACACCACGTTATTAATTATTTCTTCATTAAATTATTTTTCTATATTGACTGTTTTATAGACAAGGTACAAAAACCTTACACTTCAAAGCTTTAGAGAAATTCTTTACTAAAAGAGAAACTCTCAACCCTTTACGAGTTATGCATTTTGCGAAATGCTAGCAAGCTTTTGAGCACAAACTACTATACTCACTGTGCCAAAAGAGATATCATATGGAGGTTTTATGAGATTATTTACTTTAGCTTCATGTACATGCCTTTTTATTGCCTTAATGTCTTTCAATGCCTATTCAGAAAATATGAACAATGGTGCAAGTTTATACAAGAAGTGTATTTCTTGCCACAGAGCTGATGCCAGTGGTAAAGGATTAAACAAAATGAGCCAAGCTCAGATTGTTCAAGGAATCCATGCGATTAAAGATAATCCTAACACAAAACTAAAAAAAATGAGAGATATCTTTGTGACATATTCTGATGATGATATCAAAGATATTGCACATTACATCAACTCTCTCAAAAAAATGTAACAAATATTAAATCTTAAAAAAACCTTCTCGTAAGGTTTTTTTATTTTTATGGCCAAGTGCTTATTTTCCAAATAGGCACTTGCTTGCGCCTAAGTTTACAAACAAATTTCTGTAATTTTTTATGTGATATTTGTCATAGATTTTTTATAAAATAGATTCTATACTTGCTTTATAAAACATAATTATTTTAGGTAGGTAACAAGTATGCTAAAACTAGATTTTATAAAAGCGTATAGAAACTATTCAACTGTGCATGACTTATCTTTGTTTAAAATATTTTATTTGTGGCTTGCGTCATTTATTATGATTTCAGCTCTTTATCTTGTTGATTCTCTTTTTTTAAACACTTATGACACAAGTTTATTGATAGCTCCTTTTGCTGCTTCAGTTGTCATCTTACTTATTGTGCCACATTCTGCCTTTGCAAGACCAAGAGCCTTAATTGGTGGGCATATTTTAGCAGCATTTATTGGTATGAGCCTTTATTTTTTATTTGGTTCTTCTGGTTATGTTGCGGCACTTGCTGTTTCCACTTCATTAGTTGCTATGCTCATAACTGACACCATTCACCCGCCTGCAAGTGCAACAGCATTTTCTTTAATTTTTGCCGATCAGCAAGTCTATGCACATGGTTACTATTTTCTTCTCATACCTTGCTTGCTTGGAACTATTATTCTTTGGCTCACATCTTATGCTATTCATAAGCTTTATGCCCTACATCATTTAAGAATATTTAATAAGTTTAAATTTAATAAGAAAAGCTAAGAGTTTTAACTCTTAGCTTTAGAGACTGCTGACAAAGTCAGTAGTCCCGAAAAACAAGAATAGCCAAAATTTACTTTTGGCGTTAAATGATTGCTTTTCGTGCCTTTCTGCCAAGTTTGCTTTGCAAACTTAGGCGGCTCAAAGAGTATATTTACAAAATAGGCTCTTTGTTATCTAAAAGAAAAGCTAAGAGTTTTAACTCTTAGCTTTGATGTTTTTTTTATTGAGTTAGCTGTGTAACTGCCAATGAATTCAGTGAATTATAGGCTTTATTTTCTGCCATACTCATTTCTGCTGTATTTGTTTTATCTATTACATTATCAAGTAAACAAGCCAAATGCGAACAAACAAGATTTATACAATTTGACATATCCTTGCCATAATCCACATAAAAATCTTTTTCTGGCATAAGTTGTAAAACAACAATACCCATACACTCGCTGTTCACAGAAAGAGGCAAGGCAATATGACCACCTTTATCTGGGCTAGGATTTGTTAATGAATACACACCCATGCTTTCAATTTTATGTGAGAAAGCTTTGTTTTCATTATAGTAGTTTAGTAGTGAATAATGTGTATTTTTATCTAAACTTTTTATTCTTTCATTTGTATTATTTAACGGTTTTTTATTTTCTACGATTAAAGAATTTATGAGCTTTTCTAAGTGTGCGTCTATTCTTTCTTTCCAATGCATTGAAAGATCTGTATAATTATCATTAATTCCAAGCAGATAGTGCATTCTTGCTCTTTCTTTTTCTAAAAAGGCCATGTGCATAGATTGAAGAGGAAAAAGACTTTCAAAAGCTGCGCGTGTAACATCAAAAAGATCTTGTGTTGTTTTTGCTTTGTCTAATTCTTGCATTGTTGGAACAATAAACTTTAAAGCTCTGTCTTTTTGTTCATACAAGTCATGGATTAAGCTATGCTCTAATTTTATTTCAGACTGTGCCTGCAAAATTCTTGTGCGTTCGTGAGCTACCCTTATGAGTGAAGCAATATGTTTTGCCTGTATTGGGTAGGAAATTCTTGCCTGCATGACAAGATTATTTTTTGCATTATATTCACTATATAAAAAATCTTTGTCATGTACAAGAAAGACTGGCAAGCGTACCATACACTCTTCAAGCTTTTTTGTTGAACATAATACATTTGTATTTTCATTATATCTGACTAAAAGAAAAAGAGCTGTTGACATCATAGAATCAACAATTTCAGTTATTTTTGAAAAATTCTTTGAATCAATTTTATGAATCACAAAAGTATTTTCAAAAATATATTTCAAGTTTTGCTCTTCTTCTAAGTTAAAACCAAATGTTAAGATGGTATTAGTTTTTGCTCTGTTGTATTGCATTTTTTACCCTCACAGATTCTTATACAAGACAATATGCAAAAAACATACCATTTACATTAAAACACCACCTGCTAAAAGCAAACCAGAAGCAGAATACACTGCTAGAATTTGTCCACTTGCAGTCAAGGTGTCTACTTCATTTGTTTTATCAAAAAAAACTTCAAGTTGATTTAATTCTTTTTTATAAAAAACTTCTGCTAAAAGCATTTTTTGCCTGAATCTCGTTCTAACAAAAACTTGACAAGATTGCTCTTCTCGTAAAGAACTTTGTGTTTTTTTATCTTTAATTTCAGTGTCTTGCAAATCATTTTCTATTAAGTCAAAGCTTTGCCATTTTTCAAAAGGTACGAAAAAATTGATGTTTTTTGCTAGGCAAGAATCTTGTGCTAAGTATTTTTTTTCACCCACATACAAGATATTTTCCCTTGCATTTCTTTTTATTACATAGATAGGATCTTTCCATGAAATAGCTAATCCTTTTCTTTGCCCTTCTGTGTAATGCCACAAGCCTTTATGCTTGTGTTTTTTCTTTCTAAAATGCTGAATATCTTGTTCATTTTCTGAAATAAGCTCTACTCTACCTTCTTTTGGCAGATTGATATTAAATCTATTTGCTTCTGCTTGCACAAATAATGTATGTGCGTCGTTTGGTACAAAGCAGATTTCTTGGCTTTCTTTTGGGATTGGCACTTCTATGCCTTCATCAGCCAATATTTTTCTTATTTCTTCTTTTTTCATTTGTGCAAGAGGAAATATAGCTTTATTAAGCATTTCTCTTGGCACAAGTGCAAGAAAATAGCATTGATCTTTTGTTTGATCTTCTGCTTTTTTTAACAAATCGCCAAATTCGCTTTCTTGCTTTGCTACATAATGCCCTGTTGCTATGTGGCTTGCATTATATTTCTGTGCTTTTTCAAATAAAAGCCCAAACTTTATTTCTTTGTTGCAGTGTACACAAGGATTTGGCGTGTCAAGATTTGCATGAGCCTCAACAAAAGGTTTGACTACTCTTTTTGCAAACTCATCGCGTAAATCTTCAATATAAAAAGGAATATTCCATTCATTGCAATATTTTTCAAGCAAATCTAAGGAATAGGTTTTTTCTAAAAATCTACCATGCAAAGCAAAGACATCATAGCCTTTTTTCTTTAATGTGTATAAAGCATAAAGGCTGTCTACCCCGCCGCTTACTGCTACTGCTACTTTCATATATTTTAGGATGTTACTAGAGAATAAACTGTATTTTCTGAAAAAGAGACTTTGCTCTAAAAGAATTTTCCCTAAAACTCCCCCTCCTTAATAAGCAATTATTCATGTACTTTATTTTTTCATCAAATTCTTGTACGCATTACTCATTTATACTTAACTATTTTTATCTCTAGGTCAAGAGCAGGTTCCTTCTTTAGCGTAAATTTTATAATTCTACACTTTTATTCTCATTTTAGCTGCTATAAAAAAACAAAAAGCCCCTACACTTTCATGCAGAGGCTCTATTAACTATAAACAAATATTATACATGTGATTTCTTTAAAGCTTCAGGAATTTCCTTATAGCCTTTAGATTTCACAAAACCAATAACAATACCAATACCTAACCAAGCAAAACCTATAGCCTGTGTGAGCCAGTCAAAGCCACTCCAAACATAAAGTAAGATTGCCATACCTAAGAATGGGTATAGTAAATAGTTGATAAAATCCTTACCAGAACGCTTGCCTTCTTTTACAAAGAAGAACCAGAAAACAGCAAAGTTTAATACAACAAATGAACTGATAGCACCAAAGTTAACCAAACGTGTGAGTTGAGTGTCTGTGAAAACAGCAGCACAAATAGCAGCAATAACACCAATAAAGATAACTGCTAAATAAGGAGTTTGGAACTTAGGGTG
The DNA here is from genome assembly GCA_964369985.1 of uncultured Desulfovibrionaceae bacterium. Lineage (GTDB taxonomy): Bacteria > Desulfobacterota > Desulfovibrionia > Desulfovibrionales > Desulfovibrionaceae > CAYJAZ01. The sequence continues at coordinate 4,794 of CAYJHN010000013.1, forward strand.
AACTTTTGCTAAGAATGAAGGTAAAAGCTTATCACGGCTCATTGAATAAAGCACACGGCTACAAGCAGCTTGTGCGTTCAATGTGTTTGCAATACCAATAGCTAAAATGTTTACAACTAATAATACAATTCTAAACCATTCGCCCATAGCAGCTGCACAAGCGTCGAATAAGGCTGTAGCTGGATTGTATTTGTTGTAATCAGGCTCGATTAAGCAAACAATGTATGTTTGTAAGAAGAAAACAATACCAATAACAATTAAAGAAATAAGAATAGCTTTACCAACGTTTTTCTCTGGATTGTTTGTTTCTTCAGCTAATGTAGAAATACCATCAAAACCAAGGAAGTTAAGAGCAGCAATAGTACATGCAGTTGCAACGAAAGTGAAGTCAACCTTGTCAGCTTGGTAGATTGGTTCCATTGTTAAAGCACCAGCACCGCCGCCGCCAAGAACATATTTTAAACCACCGATAATAATAACTAAAACAATACCAATTTCAATAATAAAGAAGAAGAAGTCAACCTTTGCAGTTGTTTCAATGCCCTTTACGTTGATAACAGTGTTAACAACGATGAAGCCTAAAATCCAAGCCCATTGTGGAATTTGTGGAATAAGCTCAACACCCCAGTTACCCACAAATAAATAAAGCAATGATGGAACAAAAACATAGTCAAGCAAGATGAGCCAACCAGCTAAAAAGCCCACGTGCGGGTTGATACCACGTTGTACATATGAATACACACTACCTGCAATAGGGAATTTCTTTGCCATTTGCACATAAGAAAGTGCAGTAAAAAACATAGCACAGAAACCAACAATATAAACAAGAGGTGCTAAACCTTGTGAATCCTTGTTTACATAACCAAAAATACTGTGCGGTGCTATGATAACCATAAAAAGTAAACCATAGACAGTCAAGTCCCATAAGCCTAAAGTACGCTTAAGTTCTTGTTTGTAACCAAAACCTTCTAAATCGGCTTGGTCTTTAGAAAATTGAGCCATTCTACCTCTCCCAAAATGTATTTATAAAAAGCTTAAAAAGCTTTAAATATTAATTTCAACACAAAAAAATAATTTTCTAAATTCATAAATTTTGTGAATTTTTCAAGAAAAATGAATTTTCAACTGAGCGGAGTGTATCAAAACATACATGACCGAAGTGGAAAATTCACTTTTTAACTTGTGAACCCAGTGAACAAATCTTTAGCGAGCAAGCATTTTCCACGCAAAATGCGTTGCGAGGATTTTGTGCTGAAAGCCAAAATCTATCTGAGTTGTAAAAAACACAAAAGAATGAATTTACATAAGCTCTCTGCCTGCTCTTTTTGGCACACCTAATCTAAGAACAATTTCAATAGGACAAGGTTGACAAGCTTGGTTGATTTCTACATCGCCTTCTAAAGAGAGATAAAGATAGGCATCTGTTTGATCAAGACCGTATTTTTCGCAAATCAAATCTTGCATTTGTTCTGAAGCCTTCACTAAAGCTTCTTCATAGGTTTTAGCAGAACTTACAACATACCATTTATCTGCTGTTTCCAAAATAGGCATTAATAACTTTCTATTTTTTATTAATTCAACTTTTACAGTTACTTCACCTGCAATTTCAAGGCCTGTTCCACAAAGTTCGCAATCGCCCATAAGAGCATGCAAGTCGCCAAGCATAAGAAGGCCACCATCAACATTTACTGGGAAATAAAGAGTAGCTCCCTCTGTAACAAGCTTACAGTCCATGTTTCCACCATGATCACCAACGTAACCACATGGAATAGAATCTCCTGCAGGTGCAAGCCCCATAACGCCAATCATTGGATTAATTGTCATTTCAATGTCACCAAGCTTAACTTTCTTGTTAGCATCAATTTCAAGCACACGTATTCTTTCTTCAGATCTATGAATAAGTGGGCCAATGCCTTTCATTGTTGCAACAACGCCCTTGCTATTTACATCAACTTTTAAAACTTCAACCTTAACAACATCACCTGGTTTTGCATCATTGATGAAAACTGGCCCAGTGCCCGGATTTGCTCTATTAAAGTCAAACTCACCTATTTTGTCAGCTTCGCTACAAATAAGGTTTGAAAAACAATCAAGAGTTTTAAAAACAAGTGTTTCACCTGAACTTGCATGAGCTACTGGCTCATTTGCTTTGTCAAAACGATAAGAATACTTTTCAATCATGATCTCCACCTCAAATTTCTTTTAAATGAAGGATATAATAGCAACTTATGTAGTGTCAAGAAAAAACATTGAAAAATCTTATAGTTAGCTTATTAAATTTTATCGTATATAAATTTTAACTTTAATTTATCCTTTATTTTTACAAAACAAATATAAAAAAGCCTTTTAATAAAGCTGAAAACTTGACTTTTTCGCTTATTTGCAATACAAAAACAAAAAAAATAGAGAGAGCAAATATGTCATTTTTAAACGACCTTGTTATTGTTTTTTGCTTGTGTATAGCTGTTTTACTTACTTGCTATAAATTTAAAATCCCATCTATTGTTGGTTTTTTGATTACTGGTGTTTTATGCGGCCCGACTGCATTCAAACTCATCAGCGATGCTCATACCGTAGAAATATTAGCTGAAATAGGCATTGTCCTTCTGCTTTTTACTATTGGTATGGAAATGTCAAAAGAAGAATTGAAAAGGCTGAAAAAACCAATTTCTATAAGCGGAACTTCACAAGTATTCATCACTCTTACTATGACGCTTATCTTTGCATATCTTTTCACCCAAGAATTTGCAAATTCAATCTTTATTGGTTGTCTAGTAGCTCTTTCGTCAACAGCTATTGTTCTTTCGCTCTTGCAGGCTAATGCCCAAACAGATTCACCGCATGGACGAGTTACTCTTGCAATTTTGATTTTCCAAGACATTGCTATTGTGCCTATGGTGCTTGCTATTCCTTTGCTTGCTGGCACTTTTGAAGCAGACGCTTCAACAATGCTTGTGAGCTTTGTTGTTGATTTTCTTATTATTGCTGGCATATTGCTTTTTGGTAAATTTGTTTTACCAAAACTTATGTTCCTTGTAATGAAAACAAAGAGTAGAGATTTCTTGCTTTTTGCTACATTAGGTATAACCTTTGCAATCGCACTCCTTACTTCTTATGCTGGCCTTTCTTTATCATTAGGCGCATTTTTAGCTGGTGTATTGCTCGCTGAATCTGAATATTCACTCTCAGTGCTTGAAAATGTATTACCATTTAAAGACGTTTTCACATCTGTTTTCTTTATTTCTGTTGGCATGCTCCTTGATATCCCCTTCTTTATTGCAAATATTTTCCCAATTCTACTCTTAGCAATAGCCCTTATTGCAATAAAAATTGTTGCTGCCTACCCTAGTGTACGTTTCTTAGGTTATTCGCCAAAAACAGCCATCATTGTTTCTTTTTCACTGGCACAAATTGGTGAATTTTCATTTGTTTTAGCAAAATCTGGCCTTAACAATAATCTTATAGGACAAAGCGATTACCAGCTCTTTTTAGCCGCTTCTGTTCTTACAATGTCATTCACCCCTGTACTCATGAATATTGCCCCTAAGGCTGCTAATTTAGTAGTAAAAATCTTCTATTCAGGCAAAAATAAACAAAGCGAAGAAGAAGGCGAAGAGCACGAAACACATTTAAAAAACCATTTAATCATTATTGGTTTTGGTGTTGGTGGTAAGAATCTTGCCCACATTTCAAAAGAAATGGGTTTAGAATACACTATCTTAGAAGCAAACCCTGAAACAGTTGCAAAGTTTAGAGAAATTGAACCAATCAGACATGGCGATGCCTCGCTACCTCTTATACTCATGCATTCAGGTATACAAGAAGCAAGAGCACTTGCTATCCTCACCCCTGACCCGGCTGCTACAAGAGCCATTGTTTCAAATGCAAGAAAGTTGAACCCACAATTATTTATTGTTGCACGTACACGTTTTCTTGGCGAAACAAGCCACTTGCTAGCACTTGGTGCCGATAAGGTTATTGCTGAAGAATTTGAAGCATCTATAGGCGTTTTTGCGCACGTTCTTGACCACTACCTTATTCCACAACAAGAAACACAAAAACTCATTTATAAAATTAGAAAAGAAAATTACACAAGCATTGATGCTTTTGAACAAGGCCAATTCTTTAATGAAATGTCAGAAATTTCAGCAGATCTTTCAAGCACTTGCATTGAAGTTGAAGAAGAAGCCTTTGTTGCAAACAAAAGCTTGAATGAACTATCACTACCAGCAATTTATGGCATTTCTGTGCTTGCAATTTCAAGAGAGAATGAAGTTATTAAAAATCTCACTCCACAAACTTTGATTAAAGCACAGGATAAAGTATATCTTTTTGGTGATTCTGAAAAACTTATTAAAGCTCAAACTCTATTTACAAAACCATTAGAACACGAACAAATAGCGGAAAACTTCGCTCAAAGCAATTAATTAGATTAATTTTCTGAACAAACAAAGCAAAAGGAAATTATAAAAAAAATGCCTTCATGTATGAATTTCAACTTTGAACTTCTACTAGAAGGCTTTTTTAGTTTAAAATTGTATGAACTTGCTTTGATGTAAATAAGCATAAAAATGCTACTCTTCCTTATTTTTATATATAAGTTATTTTAAATTTAATGCATATTTTCAAAAGGTTAAAAAAAAATAATAAAAATTAAAAAAAAAAGTTAGTCAAAACTAACTTTTTTGCTTGACATCTTATTCTATTTTAGCTATACCTATTTTTAGAGAGTTTGAAAAATCAAACTTTCATAGAAAAATAAAACTCGAAAATGTATTTTTCCTTTTATAAAGAAAAAATAGGATTTCAATTTGACATCAAGCATTTTTAAATGCTCACAATATTTATTAGTGTAAAAGCTTTACCACAAAGAATAAAGTTCCACAAAAAACAATCTCCACAGTGTTTAAAAAAATAGTAACAATAAGCAACAAAGTAAAATACGCATCTCCAAAGCTTTTACACTAATAATCACTTTTGAATAAAACTTGTATAAAGTTTTAATATAAATTCTCCGCATAAAAACTTGATTCGCAATAGAGTTTGAATGCATTCCAGAACATGAGCTTACAAAACAATTTGTCGCAAAATTTTGTTTTAGTGTGTTTCCTCCACCCACTAGCTCATGCAAACCTCAACCACTTGCATTTCCCACAAGTGCCATTCCTCGTAAATGTCTCCACAAAATCCCCCTTCCTACCAGACTAAATACTGAAAGACAAAATCTAAAACCATTTCACACATAATAAAATTACTCTCCCCCTATTTTATTTGCTGGTAGCAAAAAAACCCGAACGCTCCTTCGGGTTTTTTTGTTTAATATGCACAAACATAGCCTTTATAAATTTAAAAAAAAAGTCCTTTTTCAAAGCAATTTCTCTTGATAAAAAAGCTTTAGTAAAAAAGGACCTTGTTAATGATGTAGTAAATTTAGTTATAATATAAATACAAAAGATTAAAGCGCTTTAATGATATCTTGTGCAAATGCTTTAACTTCATCAGCACTTCCAGAAGCATCGCCTTCAACTCTTAAACCATCTGTAATAAGATCTGCTTTAACGTCTTTTAATTGTTCTTCAATGTAATCAACACCACCACAGTAATACTCATAAGAAGTATCACCAGAAGCAAATGCTGCACATTTTTTACCTTCTAGATTCATGCTATCAAAAGAACCATCATAAGCAGCAAAATCGTCTTGCAACTCAATTGTATCAATGCCCCAAACAGAAACGCCCATGAGCACACAATCATAGCCATCGCCAAGACCGCTTGCTTTTACATTTGCTGCACTTTCACAATTTACCTCATGCCCTGCTGCTGATATTTCATCAGCAAGCATCTTAGCTATAGACTCTGTATTACCTGTTTCAGAGCCAAATACGATACGAACTTTACTCATTCTTTTTCTCCTTAGAAGTTAATTTACAAATTAGAATAAACTCATAAAGTTTTATTTATCTAACAAAGAAATAGTATAAAGTTAATCTCTAATTGTCAATACTTCTTTTCTTAGATTTTATTTTTTAAAAATAAAAAAGACCATAAATTTCTTTATGGCCTTTATATAAAATATATACAAATTTATGTTTTACTAGAAATATTTAGCAAATACTTCTAATTCTTCATTTGTTTTCTTTTCTTGTCTTCTTTTTTGTTCTTTTTCTTTAATTTCTTTGATATGAGTTTTTCTTAAATTTTTATATTCTTCCTGCCAATTTTCATAATTCTCTCTATTAGCACGCATATAAAGTAAGAATTGTCCCATTCTTTTTGTTACAGGTAGTGGCACAACATGCTCTAATGCACAAGCAACTTCATCTGCCTCTTTATCGTTGATTTTAAGAATTTCAGAAAAGAAATCTTTATATATTGTGTGTCTTTGACTTAAATCTATGCCTAATTCTTTACCTTTTTCTGTTAGACGAATAAGACTATAAGGTGAGTAATCAATATAGCCTAAATCTTTTAGATTTTTTAAAGCAGACGTTATTGTTGAGCGTGAAACTTCTGCCTTATCGGCTATAGAGCTAGCACGAGCTGCTCCCTCGTTCATTTCTTCTTCAAATATAATTTCAATATAATTTTCTAGAATATGTGAAAGTTTTTTTTCGCTCATAAAGAATACCCACTATTTATAATATAATTTAAAACTAATTTAAGAAATAGCATATCTTTTTTAAAAAGGCAATAATTTTTTAAATAAGTTAGTCTTATCAAACTATTCCATATTTTCTAAACTAATAAAAAGAATTTTTATCAATAAAATTTTTCTTCCAAAATATAAAAAAGATAGTTTTTTTAAGCTTGATTAGAGCTAACTTTAGTTACAGTAAAATTACTTCATACGTGAAGTGATATTATTTCTTACCCAATTAGGATCAAGCCATTCTGCAGGCTGCACAGGCACGCCGCCAATATAGAAAGAAAAATGAACATGGTCACCAACAGCAAGACCTGAAATTCCAGTTGTACCAATCTCTTGATTTCTTTCCACTTCTTCGCCAGGCTTTACAAAAGTATCTGTGAGGTGAGAATAAAGCGAAAATAAATTTCTGCCATGGTCAACAATTACAGTATTTCCATAAATACCTAAATATCCAGTATAAATAACCTTCCCTTTATTTGAAACAGGAATAGGAGCTTTTGCAACGGAAGCAAGATCTAAGCCAGTGTGGTATTGATAGTCGATTTCTTGTCCATTATAAGTGTATGTTCTTGAATCACCAAAGTCCGCTCTCAAAGCAGAACGCGGTAAGCGCGTAAAGGTTTCAGTAAAATAGAAGCTTGGCTTTGTTGTTGTAGCAATTTCTTCTATCATTTTAGTATTTTCTATACGAATTTCATTATTTGCACGCAAATAGCGTTCAACAACAGTGCCTTCGCCTGGCGCTATTTTATAGATTTCTTCTTCTTTTGTTTTGAAGAAGTTATCGCTCAATTTCACAGTATCGTCAGGAAAAACTCTATTTGTTAAGTTCACTAAAAGTCTGCTAGAAGTAATATTTCCTGCTCTGTCTTCTGCCATAATCATAGGAACATAGTTTGAGGCATTAAGATAGTAAGGAAAAGGAAAAAGGCAAATATAATGTTCGTTTGTTGAATCTTTATACGCAGGGAAAAACTTGTCTTCAACCATGATACCCGTTTTTACAACATCGTCAGAAGTATCATACAACACAAGCCCACTTCCACCTCTTCTTAAATTAGGAGCAGAAGAAAGTGTTGCAATCTTTGGTGCTTGCGAATCCATTTGTAATTCAATAGAAGATTGTTCTATGTTGCCAGCCAAAAAGTTTGCATAAGAAGTGTCTTTCGCAACAATTTCTAAAATAAACTTCCCGTCAGGCAATTTTGCATCTGCTAATGTAAACTCATGCCTAAATTTCTTAACCTTTGAGGCAAACTTTTTTTCAAAAAGTAGCATAGATTGCGTGTCACGGTGGATTCTGATTTGTACAAAATCTAAGCCTGCCTGAGCATCCTCTACATTAAGATTAAAAAGAAGATTATTAGAAATTTCCTTGCCTTGCTCAAGCTGAGGCTCAAGGCTTATTGTTGGTTTGCTCGTGTCGTTAAAGAGCAAGAATGCAGTTGTTCCTATAAGGGCGAGAAAAAAGAGTGTTAAAAAAACCTTTAACGATGCAGTATTTTTTTTTGATGACATATATTACCTAATTTATGAATCTATATTTTCCAAAAGACTTATTGTCAGCCTCAAGAAATCAGCTTCTGTGAGAATGCCTACAAGTTTTTTGCCTGTTGTTACTGGCAAGCAGCCGTATTTATGTTTGTATAAAATACTAGCGGCTTCCTTGAGTGACTTATCAGGCTCTATGCAGCACACGTCTGTTCGCATAATTTCTCTAATAACAATACCTTTTTCAAGCTCGTTTTGCTCAGATGTGGAAATATCTGCAAGCTTTGAAACAGTGTGCACAAGCAAATCTCTATGTGTAACAAGACCTTCAAAGTTGCCTTTTTCATCTGTTACAGGAATATGTCTAATATTCGCCATAGACATGAGCTCTCTCACATCAAACATTGAATCCATTTTTGAAAGCGAAAATACCGGACTTGACATAATATCTGAAACTGTAAACATAATGCCCCCTAATCTTATTGTTTTCAATACTTTATGGAAAAAGCAAGCGAATTTGAAATAAGTTCAAAGCCACTTTACCGTACTCCCTACTATATATAAATATAGAAAGAGAGTGTGAAGTTTTCTTTGTGTTCAATGCATTAAACACGTCTCTATTCTTATTTGTTTCGCCACGATGTGGACGAAACCTCACTCACATGAAAAGTAGTATCAAAAATGTCTTCTGATAAGATAAAAATGAGCTATTTTTGCCAACAAGTCAAGTCTTGCAAAGAATGTTTTTTTTTATTATAAATATTTCCAGCATTAAATTAATTTGGAACTTGTATGCCATACACAAAATATAGAATAGCACGAGAAAAAATGGTGCGTGAACAAATTATTGCCAAAGGAGTGAAAGATCCTTTGGTTATTGAGGCTATGCTTCGTATTCCACGCCATGAATTTATGCCAGAAGCACTAAAACACCTTGCTTATGAAGATAAACCCGTGATGATTGGGGCTGGGCAAACAATTTCTCAACCACTTGTAGTTGCGCAAATGTCTGAATTTCTTGAACTAAAAAAAGGTATGACTGTGCTTGAAGTAGGCACAGGTTCTGGCTATCAGGCTGCTGTTTTGCACGCTATGGGTGCTTGTGTTTTTACAGTCGAAAGACTTAAAGATCATTATTTTGAAACAAAAAAACGTTTTGAAAGACTGGGAATATTTGATATTCGCTACAACCTTTCTGACGGAACCTTGGGCTGGGCAGAACATGCTCCTTATGACAGAATTTTAGTAGCAGCTGGTGGGCCAACTGTGCCTGAGGCTCTTATGCAACAATTAGCAGACAATGGAATATTGATTATCCCTGTTGGCGAAGAAAGAAGAGAACAAGAATTAGTACGTGTACGTAGAGAAGGCGAAAAATTTTTTTATAAAGTATTAAGAAAAGTTTCTTTTGTTGACCTCGTAGGCAAACAAGGCTGGTAAACAGTATCAATAAAAAACTTTGAAAAAAGAACTCATCCATAACCACTTGCAATTATTCCTATAATTACAAATTCAAAAAACACAAAAAACAAATATAAAGAAAAAATATTTAAAATAGGCATTTTTTACTTGACGAGTCTTTGAATTTCTTATAAATTTCTTTTCACGACGCAATTCTTATGATTTGTATCTGTTCCCCGATAGCTCAATCGGCAGAGCGGGTGACTGTTAATCACTAGGTTGGCGGTTCAAGACCGTCTCGGGGAGCCACTCAAAATAAATAAGCACTTAGAAATAAGTGCTTTTTTTTATTTAATTATATTTTATAAGTCACTAGGTGAATATTCTGAAAAGTAATACTCATTAAATAAAAATATACCATAGAAAGAAATACAGTTATCTATATAGATTAAAAGTATAATCAAGATTCTATACAATATAAAATTAGAAAAAGGCTATATCTACTTTTTAAAATAAGTATAATTTAATACATTGATATTTTTCCTTATATAATATATATCTTAATTATATAAAATTATAGATTTTTTTGGCAAGGATATTTGTATGTTATACTGGTTTTCTATAGGTATTATTTTAATATTGGCAGAGATGTTTGTTCCAACATTTATTTTATTATTTTTTGGTTTAGGCGCAATCTTAGCTTCAATAGTAAGTGCCTTTGGGCTAGGCATTGAGTGGCAACTAGTTAGTTTCATTGTATCAACTCCCCTATTGCTATTTTTTGGCAGAAGCAAAATAAAGAATATTTTTGTAGGAAAAAAAGAAATTGTAGAAGAAGAAAACGAAGAAAGTAATTCCCTTTCTGCTCTCTACTCCTTGCCTGTAAAAGTGGATAAAGAAATAAAAGCAAATGGTGAAGGCACTGTTATTGTTGGCGATTCATATTGGAGAGCAAGTTCAAGCTCACATATAGCAGCAGGCAAGATGGTAAAAATTATCAAACAAGATAATCATGACAAATTATTATTAATTGTTAAAGAAATAGAAGAAGAGCATAGCAACATTAAATAATTAATTGTTGTAAAAAAAATACTAGAGGTAGTTATGGATATAAATGTTAGCTTGATTATTACAGGGCTTATTGCTTTATTAGTTGTTGTTTCATTATTTAAAGCCGCAAAAGTTGTGCCTAACCAAGAAGCTTATGTTATTGAGCGATTAGGAAAATACAAAGCAACCTTAAATGCAGGTTTTCATATTTTGATTCCATTTTTTGACGTGGTGGCGTATAAAAGATCTTTAAAAGAAGAAGTTCTTGATGTTCCACAGCAAACATGTATCACAAAAGACAATGTTTCTGTTGGTATTGATGGTGTTATCTATCTTCAAGTTGTTAATGCCTCTTCTTCTGCTTATGGTATTGATAATTATTATACTGGAGCAATTCAATTAGCTCAAACTTCTTTAAGATCTGCTATTGGTAAGCTTGAACTAGATAAAACTTTTGAGGGACGTGAAAATATTAATAAAGAAGTTATTGAAGCTTTAAACCTTGCAACTATTCCTTGGGGGATTAAGGTTTTACGTTATGAAATCAAAGATATAGCACCTCCACAAACTGTAATGCAAGCAATGGAAAAACAGATGCAGGCAGAACGTGAAAAAAGAGCTATTATTGCTGAATCAGAAGGGAAAAAAGAAGCAGAAATCAACCGTGCTGAAGGTGAAAAAAAGGCTCTTATTGCTAAATCTGAAGGCGACATGACTGCAATGAAAAATAAAGCAGAAGGCGAAGCAACAGCCATAGAAACTGTTGCACTTGCAACTGCAAAAAGTATTAAATTAGTTGCAGAGGAGCTACAATCAGAGGGTGGTCAAGCTTCAGTTAATTTTAGAATTGCAGAAAAATGGATTGAGCAATACGGCAATATTGCTAAAGAAGGCACTACAATGATAGTTCCTCAAAATATAGGTGATGCAAGCACTATGGTGGCAACTTTTTCTAATGTATTAGACACATTAAAAAGCAATATAAAAACTAGCTAAATTCTACAATATATAAAATGTATTAGCTTAAGCAAATCGTATAAAGCAATTAAATAAAAAAGCACTTAGAAATAAGTGCTTTTTTATTTAATTCTATTTTAGTCAATAAGGCTTTATAAATCAAACTCTTGAAGTATAATCTGAGATATCTTCAAAGTTAATATCTTGCATAGCTAGAATAGCTTTTACTACTTCTTCATCAAAATAGTCAGCATATTCTTTCAGAGCACTAAGAAGAATTTCGTTACCTTGTTCACCATAAGCGAGTTCAAGTTCTACAAGAAAAAAAGTATATAGATGCCCCATATGGTATATAAAAGGCTTTGTTGCACTTTTTTTAATTCTCTCATTTCTAGCAAATAAAGTAGCTTTATCTTCTTCAGAAAAATAAGAGTTTTCAAAAACAAATTCACAAGGGGAATTGTCAATTGTAATTGTAGTAGGCACTTTCATTTTCACTGAAGGATGAAAACCATCTGCTAAAGCTTCGTCAAAAACCTCACAAAATATTTTACCATATTCTAAATGCTTTGCTTCTTTCCATGCCTCATGCCAAGGACATTTAGTAGTAATTTGTACAGCATTTTTACCTTTTAAACTTGTAGTACGCTCTATAAGTTCTTTAGGCACATCTAGCTCGCCATAAGACAAGTATGAAAGAGCATTAAGCTCTACCCCGTCATGCATAGCCCTTTTAGCCATTCTTGCAGCCCTTGACTTAGCATAAGATTTTGTCAGTTCTTTTATTTTCTCGTGTGAACTATCTCCTAATATTTCTATAATATTTTTTATAATTGTACTATAAAGAATTGCATGATGCTTTGGTAAATATGTTGTCATTTTAACTTCTCGTATAGAATAAGGCCTCTGTTCAATTTTATAAGACAGACGCCAAAGCTTTATTTTTTAAAAAACTCATTAGAGTCCTTTGGTGCTTCTGCACGTTCATCGTGAGTGTATTCACGAACTACAGATGTAACCGTTATTTTATAATTATCAAATAGATTCTCGTGACCATCTTTTTGCACTTCTCTATGCTCAAGAGTATTTCTCCAATTTGCTGCTGCTTCATCGCTTTCAAATACGCATAAAAAACAATACTTTCCTTCATTTGCAAGACTTGTGAAAGGTTCAACTGAAATAAAACCAGGAGCCTTCATTACGTGTGGTACAGCTTTTTCTACGTTTTTAAACATTCCCTCAACACCTTCTTTTTTTGGTGTTACTTCAAAAATTGTAATTGATTTTGCCATAAGGTAAGTCCTTTTATAATATTTATGACTAAGCTTTAGCAGAATAAAACATATATATCTTCCTAAAATTGAACACGTAATTTCAAAAAATTTACATTAACTAGTTATAAGCGATACACTTTATTTCTTTAAAAAATACAGTGTAAACTTATCCATTATTTATGTTTTTATATAAAAAAACACTCTTTTTATCAGAAAGAGTGTATAGTATCATAATTATAAAAAAATCCTTGACTTTGCATTTTCAGCAAGGTCAAGGATTTAAAAAATATTTAAAACTCGCCTATTCTATATCAGAAGTTTTTTGCAAGCTTACTATCACATCATCAAGCTTTTTAGCTTGATTAATGAGATTTTCAGATATTTGTGAAGAAGTTTTTATTCCATCAGCAGTTTGCTCAGTGATTTGTGCGGCTGATTTAATTGCTTCTGAAATGCTTGTGCTATCGCCTGATAAGCCGGAAACAGATTCAGCAATACTACGAACTTGCACTGCATTTTCTTTTGTTAAAGAAACAATTGACTTAAGTGCTTCTCCTGCTTCATTAGCAAGTTCTGTTGCTTTATTAACCGAAGAATATGTTTTATCCATATTTATTTCATTTCTTGAAGACGCACTCTGAACTTGTGTGATAGCTAGACTTACATCTTTTGTTGCAAGCATTGTTTTTTCAGCAAGCTTACGCACTTCATCAGCAACAACAGCAAAGCCCCTTCCACTCTCACCTGCTCTTGCCGCTTCAATAGCTGCATTTAAGGCAAGAAGGTTTGTTTGATCAGCAATATCTGAAATTGTATCAACAATATTGCTAATGCCTATTGTTTGATTGTGTAATTCATTCATTGCAGAACGCATATTATTTGCATTTTCGGTTACTTGTGCATTTGCTTCAATAACAGCCTTTACCTTATCTTCGCCTTCAAGAGCAATTTCTCTTGATTTATCTTCTTTTAGAGCTGCTTCTTCTGTTAATAGCATAATATCATTGAAGGTTCCAACCATCA
>CAYJHN010000014.1:0-13289 GCA_964369985.1 uncultured Desulfovibrionaceae bacterium
TAACTTTTAGACGTGAATGAATCTTAAAGAGTAAAAGACTGGGACAGTCTTATTCGGTATTTAAATACATTGTCGTTGCCTTTTGTCGGCGTAGCTAAAACTTTATTCTTTAGCTAAGAGCGACTTGCCGAAAGATTTTGAAAAAATCTTTCAAGGCATCGCTTTTTAGTTCAAGCCGGCTTAAAACTATTTGTTTTGCCACGCTGTGGACAAAACCTCGCTTGCAAGAAGCGTGGTTCTTGCTACGCTCGCTAAAGCCTTTGTTCACTGCGTTCACATTGTGTGCAGTTTCCCTTTAGCGAAAGAGCAATTTTCACATAAATTGCGATTGAGGATTTTGCATTGAGCAAAGCGAAATCAAAATCTATCTAAAAATAAGCAGGAGCCAAGGACAGGCACTGTCCTTTTGCCCTCTTTGGTCCCGTGCGGAAGGCACAAGTACGAAGACGAAAACAAAAATAAACGAAGAAGAAATTAAAAACGAAGACGCTTTAAAAACAAAAAAAGTGCGGGTTTTAACTCCGCACTTTTTTAGTATATATCTTTATTTCTATACTACTTTATTCCTCCACGCTGTGGACGAAATCTCGCTTATGAAAAGCTTCGTTTTCACTTCGCTTACTAGAAAGTATATCTCAAACCTAAATTAATTTCATGTGCTGTAGGGCGAATTTCAGATAGATTGCCACCAAAGCTAGATTTGATTTCTTCTGGATATATATAGCGATAGCCAGCATCTAATGCAAAATCACCAACTAGAAGCCATGAAACACCAAAACCAACATTAAATGCTGTTGCTGTTGAATCGTTAGTTTCTTTAAAAGCACCTGCTTCTAAAACATCTTCGATATTTGCAAAGCCAACACCCACACCAACATATGGAGTGAATGGAGTTGGTGTATAGAAGTCGTAATAAGCATTAACAAAATATGTTGTCATTCCAACTTCTTGAGACGCCTCGTATGATGAACCACCAACAGACCATGTATTGTCAGCACTTGTGTCAGTTCTTGTCATAGCTTCAAATTCAACACGCACAGGTAAAGTTGTAAGGTATTGTAAATCCATACCAATAGCAATACCACCGCTAAAAGAAGCTGTAGTGTCGCCTGAAAGACCTGAATGTGAACCACCTATAAACGCTTTTGCATCGTCTTTACTTTGTACGTTGATACCAACTTTTGGTGCAACATACACACCTATGCTTGCCGCTTGTGCGTGCACAGGAGCTAATAAAGCTAATGCAAATAAAGATAAAAGAATTTTTTTCATAAAATATCTGCCTTTTTTAATACATTAACAAAACTTTATTATACAGAAATAAGCAATGGGAAAAAAATGCATTAATTTCCTACAAATAAAGTAAAACCTCGCCATATTTTAAATATATGCAATTTGTATACCACTTTTTTCTGACAAGGCAAAAACAAAGCAAATCAAATAATTCTCTTATCAATACAAACACTTACTCGTGATCTATTTCTTTGTATGCTCTTACAAGTATGGTAAAATAGACTTCATCGTCTTCTTGTATTTCAATTACCTTTCCAGTAAGTGACATATATAAGCTTACAGAATCAAGCAAATCTGCACCAGCAGCTTTTTGTAAAATACAATATTCATTACCCTCTTTGTCTACTAATGAAACACCTTGAGTTTTTGAACAAGGAGTAATTTCACCTTGTACAGTTAACACACCTAAATCATTTTCTTTAAACGCTCTTTGCGCTTCTGCCAAAGCACCCATAAACCTAAAACCTCAAATAGTCAAAAAATTCATCTTCTCATTTTTATAAAAGATTAACTATCTTTTCTTTATTTTCTTCCATTTGTCAAGTTATTTTTACAAAGTATAGTGAGCTGTTGTGTTTATTGTACATTAAAAATATTTGATTTTCTTGTATTTAGATACTATAATCAAAAAAAAATAAGTGAGCATTGTATGGAAAATATTTCAGCGAAAAACCCTATAGGTTTGTTTGACTCTGGCGTAGGCGGTTTAACCGTGCTCAGAGCTTTGTGGAAAAATCTTCCCCATGAAGAATATATTTACCTAGGTGATACCGCCCGCCTGCCTTATGGCACTAAAAGTAATGAAACAATCTCACGTTATGCATTGCAAGCCTCTTCAGCTCTTGTTGAAAGGGGAATAAAATTGCTTGTTGTTGCTTGTAATACGGCTACTTCTGTTGCCTTACCTCTTTTGCAAGAAGCCTATCCAGATATTCCTGTTATTGGTGTTGTTGAACCAGGTGCAAGGGCGGCTTGTGCTGTTTCAAAAAGTGGAAGAATTGCTGTTATTGCAACGGCTTCCACGACACGAGGCGGAGCTTATGTTCATGCCATACATGCAATAAATCCTGACGCACACATTCAGTCCATTCCCTGTCCTCTTTTTGTGCCACTTGCTGAAGATGGGCTTACACATGGCTACATTGTAGAAGGCATCGCTCAAAGATATTTAGAAAACTTTTTCAACAAAAATAACCCATTACAACCAGATACCCTTGTTCTTGGCTGCACTCATTTTCCACTGCTTGCCTCTGCCATACAAAATGTTGTGGGCGACGAGATTATTTTAGTTGATTCTGCTCACACAACAGCACAAAGTGTGAAAGAAAAATTAGAAAGCATAGGCTTATTATATCAACATACAAGTCCAAAAACTCATTTTCTAACTACTGACGACAGGGAACAATTTGCTAAAGTAGGCCAAAATTTCTTAGGTTCAGGAATTTCTTTAAATAATATTGAGTTGATTGACTTATAAAATAAAGACATTATTGTGTTGATAATTTTTTCTACAGCCTAGAAAAAATTTCATATTATAAAATCAACTTTTGAAGCATTTTTTTCCTACAAAAGTATTTGCTGCAATTCAAAAGGCGGTTTCTCTTCGATTTTATTTTCTTTGGCATAGATTTCTGCAAAAACAATATATTTATCTCTTTTTACAGAAAAATATTCTTTTTCTGCTCTTTCTACATCGCTTAATGGAAAAATCTCACAAGTATATTCACCTTCTGGCAAAACAATAATGTTCTCATTTTCTATTTCTGGTTTTAATATTTGCATAAAAGCGTAGAAGTCATTTTTCATACCCTTTTCAACTTGCAAAGCTCCTTGATAAAGAGCACGAGTAAGCTGATTTTGCTTTATAAAGCTTTCTATTTCAGTTAATTTTTTAAGATATTCAAAAAAATTTCTTTTATCTTCTTTAATTTTTTTTATAACATAATATCTTTGCGGAAAAAACTTTTTATATCTTCCTTTTTTCGCAAGCAATTCATCAACTGTATTAAAATGTTCTGCAACAATATCTAATGTAGTGATAATATTATCTATTCTTTTCTTTTTCTGCAAAGCAATTTCCTTACCATCATTGAGAAGTAATTCGCTTTTTATAATATTATCTTTATCTATATATTTTTCTAAATTTTTAAGAGCTATGCCTAATTCAATACAAACGCTTATAATATCAAGCACAATTAATTGTTGCACACTATAATATCTGTAACCAGTTTCTTCATTCACATAAGCTGGCACAAGTATGCCCAATTTATCATAGTATCTTAATGAACGATGGCTTACATTCTTCATACGAACAACTTCGCCAATGCTAAAATATTTTTCCATACAAAACTCCTAAGTATAGACTTGACTCTGACATGATGTCATACTTTATAGTCTTTTTCAAGTAATTTACAAACAAGCTAGATTTTACACTATTTTAAACACTAATCACCTTTAATAGTTGACTTTTAATAAATATAAAGCTTGACTATTTAGCTTTACTTTTTTTAATATATAATGTAGTGTTTATGGTAGTCTTTTTTTAACAAAAGCAAGAAAAAAAACAAACAAGCAAAATAAAAGCAAAAGGAAATAATATGCTTTATAAAAATACAATAGCTAAAAAAATCTCTCTTCTCCTTCTTTCTTTATCTTTATTTTTAACAGCATGCTCAGACGAACCGCAACAAGGCCCTCCACCGCCTACACCGGTTGCTGTTTTTGAACTAAAGAAAACAAATCTTCCAATTGTTAACACCTATATGGGTAAAGCGCTTGGCTTCTTGTCTGTAGAAGTAAGGGCACAAATTCCAGGCATCTTACTTAAAAAATTCTATAAAGAGGGCGACTTTGTAAAACAAGGCCAACTTTTATTTGAAATTGATCCTAGCCAAGCACAAGCTGCATATAATCAAGCAAAAGCTATGCTTGCTCAAGCAAATTCTTCCTACCAAAATGCAAAAAAAGAATGGGATCGTATTCGCCCGCTCTATGCTAAAAATGCTGTATCTCAAAGAGACAGAGACCAAGCAGAAGCACAATTTTTAAACGCAAAAGCAAATCTTGATGCGGCAACTGCTTCTGCCAATGACGCACAAATTCAGCTTGGTTATACAAAGGTAACAGCTCCAATTTCTGGTTACACAAGCCTTGAAGCAAGAAATGAAGGTAACCTTATTTCTTTAGACGCACAAGGCTCACTTCTCACTGTTATTAACCAAACAGACCCAATGTATGTTGCTTTTTCTTTCAGTGGTTCTGAAATTTCAAAATACAAAAGACTAGCTCGCGAAGGCAAGGCAATACTTGCTGGTGAAGGTGCAAAGGCAACTATCAACACAACAGATGGTTCCCCTTATCCTTACGAAGGCAAGGTAAGCTTTATTGACACGCAAATAAATGCGCTCACAAACTCTCTTCAAGCAAGAGCAGAATTCCCAAATCCTAGTGGTGAACTTATTCCAAATATGTATACTACTGTTTCAGTTGCAAGAGCAGAACTTGTAGACGCTCTTCTTATTCCACAAAAAGCAATTTTACAAACAGCAGAAGGTTCAATGGTATACCGCCTTGAACAAGACAATACTGTAAGCTTAATACCTGTAACATTAGGCGATAATCTTTCAAACTACTTCATGGTAAGTGAAGGCTTAAAAGAAGGCGATAAAATTGTTACAGAAGGCATTGTAAAAATCTACCCAAAAGCAAAAGTAAATCCAATGCCTGATAAAGGCTCTGAAATTCCTTCAAATATGAAAAATGAAGAAAAACAAGAAGATGCAGCAATCAAGAGCGAAGTTATAGACACTGACACAGAAGCAAAAGCTCTTACAGAAACAGAAGAAAATATAAATAACGATGCTGCGGCTGGCGGAGAATAGTAATGAGTCAAAATAATTCTTACTCTAATCTAACAGATAAGAAATACGAAGAAACCTTCTTTATAAAGCGCCCTGTTTTATCAACGGTTATTTCTATTTTCATAGTCTTGGCTGGTATTCTTGCTATACGAGTATTGCCTGTTGAGCAATATCCAAACTTACTTTCACCTATTGTGTCTATTAATGCGCAATATCCAGGTGCTACACCTGAAATCATGGCCGCAACTGTGGCTAGTCCTATTGAACAAGAAGTAAATGGTGTTGACGACATGATTTATATGTCAACAACAGCGTCTGCGGCTGGTTTTATTCAAATTGATGTAAGCTTTGAACTTGGCACTGATCCAGACATTGCTACAATCAACGTAAATAACCGTGTGCAAGCAGCTCTTACTTCCTTGCCTTCAGAAGTGCAAAGATACGGTGTTACAGTACAAAAAGCTTCACCTTCTATCTTGCAATTCCTTACCATTTCTTCACCTGAAAAAGTGTATGATATTATATATCTAAGCAATTACGCATCTATAAATATTATTGATAAAATCAAAAGACTTGAAGGCGTGAGTGACGCATCTATCTTTGGTGCAAAAGATTATTCTATGCGTATTTGGCTTGATCCTGAGCGTTTACAATATTTCAAACTCACACCAACAGATATTGCCCTTGCTGTGCAACAACAAAACGCACAATATTCTACTGGTGCTATAGGTTCAGCCCCTTCGCCTAGTTATATTGAAGTAACATGGCAACTTAACGCACAAGGCCGTTTAGTCACACCAGAAGAATTTAGGAATATCATTATTCGTACAGATTCTGACAATGGTGTTCTACGCTTAGGCGATGTGGCAAAGGTTGAACTTGGCGCTGTGAGTTACGATTCTACTGCTGCTGTGAATGGGCATGATTCTGTGCCTATTGCTATTTATCTTGCACCTGGTGCAAACGCACTTGAAACTGCAGATAGAGTAAATGCCGAAATGGAAAAAATTTCAAAATCTTTCCCACACGGCATTGAATATGTTGTGCCTTACGACACTACTTTATTCGTGCGTATTTCTATTGAAGAAGTAGTAATAACACTTATAGAAGCTATGTTCTTAGTGTTCTTTGTTGTGTATTTATTCTTACAAAATTGGCGTGCAACACTTATTCCTTGTATTGCTGTTCCTATTTCTATTGTAGGAACTTTTGCAGGTATGCTTGTTTTTGGCTTTACTATAAACTCGCTCACCCTCTTTGGTATGGTGCTCGCAATCGGTATTGTTGTTGATGATGCCATTGTTGTGCTTGAAAACGTGGAGCGTATTTTAACAGAAGAAAAAGGCATAACGGTAAGGCAGGCAACGGCAAAGGCCATGCACGAAGTAACTGGCCCTGTTATTGCTATTGTGCTTGTGCTTTCTTCAGTATTTATTCCTGTAGCCTTTCTTGGCGGTTTAGCTGGTACTATGTATCAGCAATTTGCTATCACAATTACAATTTCTGTTGTTATTTCAGGTGTGGTTGCCCTCACGCTCACGCCTTCACTTTGTGTTATTCTCCTAAAACCACATGAACATAGACCGCACATGTTCTTTAGAAAATTCAACTATTATTTCAAAGTATTAACCAACCATTTCTCTGATCTTGTTCGCAGATTAATGAAAACAACACTTCTTACCTTAGGTATATTTGTAGCTGTATGTTATGCTGCATTGCAATTATTTGCTATTGTGCCAACTGAAATGTTACCTAATGAAGATCAAGGTACTGTTATTGCTATTGTTCAAGGTCCAGAAGGAACATCACTTGAGCAAACAGAAAAAATTATTAAAGAAATTGGAGATCAAATTGTTGAGCTTCCAGGTGTAGATCAAGTTGTTTCTATTACTGGTATGAATATGATGTCTAATGCACTTTCATCAAATGCAGGTGCTTACTTTATCCAGCTAGAAGACTGGGGTGTGCGTGCTGACAATGGCTTTAACATGGACGAATTCCTAGGCAAGCTTTATGTTATGGGTGTGCAAAAACCAGATGTTTTAGTATTGCCATTTATGCCACCGCCAATTATGGGTATGTCAAATACTGGCGGTTATGAACTATTCATTCAAAGCACTGACGGCGATCCAAAAGAATTAGCAAGAGTAACAAATGACTTTGTTGCAAAAGCTAATCAAAACCCTGCTTTATCGCAAGTTTCCACTACATTTAGTGTAAACTCACCGCGTATCTTTATTGAATTAGACAGAGAAAAAGCAATAGCACTTGGCGTGAATATTTCAGACGTATTCTCTACTATTTCCTCTACTTTTTCATCTACCTATATCAACGACTTCAACTACCTAGGCAGAACTTTCCGCGTGCTTATGCAAGCAGAGGAAAATGCTCGTTCCTATCCTGAAAATATAGAACAGCTCTATGTGAGAAATATGAATAATGAAATGATTCCTCTCACAACACTTGTAAAAATCAAATACGACGCTGGCCCGCAAACAATCCAAAGATTTAACGCATTTACTGCGGCAAAAGTAACTGGTAACCCAGCTGCAGGGCATTCTTCTGGTCAAGCTCTTGCAGAATTACAAAAACTTGCAGACGAAACCTTGCCTCCTGGCTTTACTATTGCTTGGTCTGGTTCTTCTTATCAAGAAGTTGTTACTGGCGGAACCGATTATGGCGTATTTGCACTTGGTATATTAATGGTACTTCTTATTCTTGCAGCTCAATACGAGAGATGGACCTTGCCTTTAGCCGTTCTCTCAGCTATCCCATTTGCTATATGCGGTGCTATCTTTACAAACTGGATTTTAGGCTATACAAATAACGTATACACGCAAGTTGCTATTATCACCTTACTTGGACTAGCTTCAAAGAACGCTATCTTGATTGTCGAATTTGCTGCCGAACTCCACAAAGAAGGACTTTCGCTTACAGAATCTGCTGTAAAAGCTGCAAAACAAAGATTTAGACCTATCGTCATGACATCACTTGCCTTTATTCTAGGCTGTGTGCCATTAGCTATTTCTTCATCTGCTGGTGCTGCTTCACGTAACTCTATTGGTGTTTCTGTTATTGGTGGCATGCTTGCTGCTACCATTCTTGCGCCATTAGTTGTGCCATTCTTCTTTGAAAAGATTATGGCATTATCACAAAAATTTGACAAAAAAGTTTTACACCACGACGACCATTAGAAAACAATTAAAGGGTAATCATGAACACAACTCGCTTTTACAAACAAATCAAGTTACAGGCTTGCCTCATAGCACTTATGCTCTTATCTGCTTGTTCTTTTGCTCCTGATCACATTCAACCAGAGCTAGACTTGCCACAAACATGGGCTGAATATCAAGATCCAAATTCAAGCCTAAGTAATAAGTGGTGGGAAAGATTTGAAGATCCTAATCTTAATAAAATCATCGAAAAAACATTAGCTAACAATTATAACCTCTTGATTGCTGCCGAACAAGTAAATCAAGCAAGAGCGTATCTTGGTGTAACTAGAGCAGACTTATTTCCAAGTCTAAGTGGCACTGGTTCAGTAGGTTCAACCATGCTCTCAAGAGAAACAAATGCTGTTATAGACAGAACTCCTGACTTTAGCACTTTAGGGCTTTCCGCTTCATGGGAACTTGATTTCTGGGGTAAATATCGTAATGCAACAAAATCTGCAAGAGAACAACTTCTTGCGAGTGAATACGGCCAACAAGCCTTAATTATTGACGTTACAGCATCTACAGCGGCTGCCTACTTCACTCTTCTTTCCTTAGATGAACAATTAGCTGTTTCAAGGCAAACACTTGAAACAAGAGAAGAAGCTCTTAGAATTTATTCAGAAAGATATAAAGAAGGGCTTATTAACGAATTAGATTATCTAAGAGCATCAACAGAAGTTGATACTGTAAAAACAACAATTTACATTCTAAACTACCAAATAGATAATGCTGAAACAGCTCTGCAAGTGCTTATGGGTGAATCTCCACGTGAAATTCTTGAAGGCGGAGTTGAACGTACATTAAAATTGACAGACTTACCAACTACACCTGTTTTACCAGCCGGCATACCTTCTGATTTATTACTTAGAAGACCAGATATTCAACTAGCTGAAGCAAATCTAAGAGCTGCAAACTTCCAAGTTGGTGTTGCAAAGGCGGCTTGGTTCCCTTCAATTTCATTAACAGCACTCTTAGGCGTTGAATCTGTTGAACTTTCAAACCTCTTTACTGGCCCAGCAAATGCATGGACTTACGGTGCTGGTTTGGCTGCTCCTTTATTCAATGCTGGCAAGATTTATAATAATGTAAAAGTTTCTGAATCAAAAGTAGAAGAAGCTTCACTTAGTTATCAGCAAGCAGTACAATCTGCATTCCAAGACGTAAGAACAGCTTTATCAGTGCAGGAAAGCATTGGCAATGTTGTAAAATCATTAGAGCATACTGTTGAATCACTCACTACTTCTGTAGAATTAGCACAGCTTCGTTACGATAATGGCTATGCAGCTTATTTAGAAGTGCTTGATGCACAAAGATCTCTCTTTGATGCTCAAATTCAATTAGCAAACCAAAGAGCACAGCACTTATCAACTATTGTATTTATTTGTCAATCACTTGGCGGTGGCTGGACAGTTGACACTCACGGCAATGAAAGCAATGTAAATAGCGAAGAAATGCCTGAAGAAATGCCTGAAGAAAACATTTCTGAAACATTAGCAACACAAGTAAATGCTGACTAGAATAAAATAAAAAAATGCGTAATAAAGGCACACATAAGTGTGCCTTTATTATTTAATAGTAAAATAGCAAGGTCACAAAATTACTTTTTTTATAATCAAATTTTAGATGAGATTTCACATTCCATATCATATAGAAGACATGTTAGATTTTACTGAAAAACTATAGTATCTAAAATAAAAAGGCACACTAATAACAAATAAAAAAAGGCACACTTTCGTGTGCCTGTTAAGTTTGATGACAAAGTGCCAATTTTCCAAATTTGCACTTTGTGCCGCCTAAGTTTGCAAGGCAAACTTGGCAGAAAGGCACGAAAAACAGTCATTTAACGCCAAAAGTAAATGTTGGCTATTCCTGTTTTTCGAGGCTGCCGACTTTGTCAACAGCCTGAAAAAGGCACACTTTCGTGTGCCTTTTGAGTTTGATTTTTCTTTTATCAAGTTACTAGCTTCCGCTATCTTGAAGACTTGCATCAGGATTATAGCTAGTAAGAGCCTTAGTGCCATTCAAGTATTCGTTGATTTTATCCATAACAAGTAAGAAGCTATCTTTTTCATTCCCTTTTAATGGAGGCACAGCTTCTGAAACAACAGAAGATGGATTTACAAATTTGCCATTTTGCTTAATACGAAAATCTAAGTGAGGGCCAGTTGAAAGGCCTGTTGAACCAACATAACCAATGGTTTGCCCTTTAGAAACTTTCGCCCCTTTCTTGCTTACTTTTGCATAGCCACGCATATGTGCGTATTGTGACTCTAAGCCATTAGTATGACGTACAATAATAGTTTTACCATAACCGCCTTTCCAGCCAACAAAGGTAACTGTACCATCACCAATAGAAACAATAGGAGTTCCAGAAGGTGCTGCATAGTCAATGCCTTGGTGCGGGCGTACAATACCAAGAATAGGATGTCTGCGATTCATTGTATAGCCTGAGCTTATACGTGTATAGTCAAGAGGTGATTTAAGTAAAAGCCCTTGTAATGAATGGCCATTTGCGTCAAAATATGCACTGTGGCCTTTGTCGTTTTCAAATCTAAATGCTGTATATTCTCTTTTTTTATTCACAAAAAAAGCAGCTAATGTTTTGCCATATTTGACAAATTTGCCGTCTTTATATTTTTTCTCAACTAAAAGTTTGAAGCTATCGCCTTTATGAATATCAGAGAAGAAGTCAATCTTATCAGCAAAAATTCTTGCGATAGAATAAGAAAGGCTATAGCCTTCGTTTGCAGCAGCAATAGCAGCTGAAAGGCTTTCTTGAATATCGCCTTCAATTGTTACTAACTGAATGTCATACACAACAGGAACAAGTTCACAGTTAAATGTGTATTCTCTTACAATTTCTTTTTCTTCTTGTGCTACTTCATCATTTAAGTTTTGAGCTGTTTGCACAAGAGCTGTTTTTGCCTCTTCAGACATTTGAGCTTCGCTTGTAGCCTCAGCATTTGTTTGATTTTCAACAATATCAAGTTCATCAAGTGTTACTTCTTCAACACTTGCTATTGTATTATCAATTTCTAAAGAAAAGCTTTCAGGATTTGCAGTTAATGTTTTTTCGTCAATTAATTTTTGCGCACTTTGTTCTATATCAACATTAGCAATATTTTCAGCGCTTTGTGCTAAAGTAGTATCTATTTCAGGTTTAATTAAGGTCGCAAGAAGAACAAATGTTTCTTCTGAATCTACCTCGTATTCATAGCGAATAAAATTGTTTTCATTATCAAGTACTATTTCATAACTTTGCCCTATGCGTACTGTTTCAAGATTGCGTATAGGCTTTGCCATATCTATTGCAGAATAAAGTTGTTTTCTTGTGATATAATCTTCAAGAATTGAGCCTATTGTGTCGCCCTTAACTACTTCTTTTCTTACAATTACTTCATTTTCTTTAACTTCGTAACCAGAAAGTGAAATTTGTGCATTTGGATTTTTTTTCGGCTCTGAATTTGCTTTAGCAAGTTCAAGTGAATGTGCTTTTTCTACACTTTCAAAAGAAGGTGCTTGCATAGGAATGAGCTTGCCCTCGTTATTGTCTTCAAAATAATCAAGGTCAGCAACATTTGAAAAACTTGTAGAAAGAGAAGAGAATAAAGAATCTTCTTCTTTATTCTCATTTTTTACTGAAAGCATTTCTTGTACTTCGCCAGCTTTTTTAGAAAAATCTTTAACTGCAACTGCATTGCCTAAAGCATTTTGCTTAGCATCAGAGTTAGGCATTTGCGTTGAAATTTCTGTAAGAATTTCTAATTCAAAACCATCGCTACTTGCTTGATTTTGCTGTAAACCTTTGAAAGGAAAGATATTTAAAGAATAAGTGCCAGCTAAAACAGCACCTAGTGCAAGGGTCGCAACAAAAGCACGCCTTTTATTTTTTCTTTGTAAATGCATATTTTTTCCTGATATATTCAATTTAATTAATGTAATCTTAGCTCATTTCCTGGCATTTGTCCACTTATTATTAGTATAAATTTCAACTTTTTCAGCCGATTAAGTATAAAAAATTATACTTTGACTTAATAAAGACTTTTCATATAGAATCTTTTTTACACAAAGTGCATTTTTAAAATTAGTATATTCTTGTAACTATACACAAATAAAGATTAAAATAAGGCTTTTATGATAAATGTAGATTACTTCTCTATTAAATGGGCTTCTTTGCCAGATTTTTCTGATTTTATTTCAGGAAAACAAAATACATTTAATACGCAAATTTTAGAAAATGCTATCAAGGCAAAAGCTCATAACGAAAGCATTACGGAAGTCAATCCGCTCTTGATAAAAGCCCCTACAGCCTCAGGAAAAACCATGCTTTTAGAGGCTTTAGCAAGTAAAGCACACGAACTAAACCCAAATCTAAAAATTGCTCTTGGCCATGCAGCAGGTTTAGTAAAATTTTTTACAGATAAAAAAAGCTCTTTAAAAAGAATAAAAGAAATTCAAGAAGCAGATATTATCATTCTTGATGATTTACAAGCATTAGCAAACTTTACAGAAATTCAAGCTGATTTCGTTTCGCTTTTTGACACATTAATAAAGAATGACAAACTTCTTATTTTCGCTTTTTCATCACCAAGAATAGATTCGCTTTCGCCTTCTATGAAAACAGCCATCAGCTTTGAGCAAGCTTTTCTTTCACGTGTTTCTTCTGGTATTATTATAAATATTTACCCACCAGATCTTGATGTGCGTATGCGTTTTGCTGAAAAAAAATCAAAAGAATTAAAATTAAACTTATCAAAAAGTATGTATTTGCTTTTAGCTCGTTTTTGTCAAGATCTAAGACAGTTGAACGGAATTTTGAAAACACTTTCTGCCTACGCAAAATCCACAAAAAAACAATTAAAAGAAGAAGATCTTGAACTTATGCTCAAAGGCTACACTGATGAGCATTATTTTACTCCAG
>CAYJHN010000014.1:13299-17702 GCA_964369985.1 uncultured Desulfovibrionaceae bacterium
TTTTTATTCATTAAAAGTAGAGGATATAAGAGGAAAAAGCAGAGCGGCAAATATAGTGCTCGCAAGGCAGTTAAGTATGTATTTGTGCAGAAAACTTCTTGGTTTTTCTTACGCACATATAGCAGAATTTTTTGGAGGAAAGGACCATACTACTGCAATTTATGCTTGCAAAAAAATTGAAAGAGAACAAAGCCTTACACCTATTATAAATATGCTTTCTCATTCAATAACACAGAGCGCAACACAACTATCAACATTATAAATAATACCTTATTCTATATCAATTTATTTAAAATTAAATTTTTACTTATATTTGAAATAATTAGCGATTTTATAGAAATAATAAATAAAATATCAATAAATTCTTTGAATTTTAGCCTTTACAAATAAAAATTTTTGATTTACATAGTTAACTAACTAGAGAAGATTTTCTCAAAAAACTTTATACAGTAAAGAGGTTATTATGAGTACAACAGGTTATTTCAAAGCTTTATGTTCCTTAGTGTCAACAGTAAACTCTTCCCTTTCTCCTGACGTAGTATACGCAAAAATAGTGGAAGAAGCTGCAAAAACAATGAATGTAAAGGCGAGCACAATGCGCCTTTTAGATCCAACAAGAAAACTTCTTCTTGCTACAGCTTCTTACGGTTTATCAACTGGTTATATGAGAAAAGGCCCTGTTGAAGTTGAAAAAAGTGGCTTAGATAGCGAAGTTTTAGCTGGTAAAACAATTGCCCTCCAAGACGCAACTATCGACGGCAGATTTCAATATCCAGAACAAGCAAAATCAGAAGGCCTTATTTCTGTTATCTCTGTGCCTTTAAAGCTCAATCAAGAAGTTATCGGACTTTTAAGAGTGTATGCAAGCGAAACTCGCGAATTTTCAGAACAAGAAGTTGAATTCTTAGAAGCAGTTGCACAAGTTTCTGCTATTGCTATCAATAATGCTCGTATCTATGCTGAACTCAAACAAAATTATGATCTCCAAAAAGAATACGCATACCAACTTTTTGAAGACTAAAATAAACATTAATTGCCAAGAATTTTTCTAGGTAAAAAACTCATTTAAGGAAATTTTGAAATGAAAAAAACAAGAGTTGCCATTAATGGCTTTGGTCGTATCGGTCGTCAAGTATTTCGTGCATTTTTTGCAGAATACCAAGATCAAGTTGAAGTTGTTGCTATCAACGATCTTTTTGACGCTGCAACTAACCTCCATTTATTAGAATACGATACAAATTATGGCAGAGCTAATCTTAACGCTGAACTCGACGGCGACATCGCAAAAATCGGCGATTGGAAAGTAAAATGTCTTGCACAAAGAGATCCAAAACTCTTACCTTGGGCTGAATTAGAAGTTGACTTAGTTATTGAATCAACAGGTATTTTCCGTTCTGCTAAAGACGCGGCTGTTCACATTGCTTGCGGTGCGAAAAAAGTTGTTATCTCTGCACCAGCTAAAGATCAAGACATCACTATCGTTATGGGCGTAAACCACAACGATTACGACGCAACAAAACACCACGTTTTATCAAACGCTTCTTGTACAACAAACTGTCTTGCTCCTATAGCAATGGTGCTTGAAAATGAATTTGGTATCAAATCAGGTGTGATGACAACTGTGCACTCTTACACAAACGATCAGCGTATTCTTGATCTTCCACACAAAGACTTACGTCGTGCTAGAGCTGCTGCTTGTAATATTATCCCAACTTCAACAGGTGCTGCACAAGCAGTTTCTGAAGTTTTACCTAGCCTTAAAGGCAAGTTTACAGGCTTCTCACTTCGTGTGCCAACTCCTACAGTTTCTATCATCGACTTCACAGTTATGCTAGAAAAAGAAACAAATACTGATGAATTACGTGCAAAATTAAAAGAAGCTGCAGATACATACCTTAAAGGTGTTTTTGAATACTGCGATAAGCAATTAGTTTCAATGGACTTCAAAGGTAACCCACATTCTTCTATTCTTGATGCTGAATATACTTATGTTCAAGATGGTACAATGGCAAAAATCATTGCTTGGTACGACAATGAATGGGGTTATTCTAACCGTATATGCGACTTAACCGTTCACATGGCTAAACAAGGTTTTTAGAAAATCTGTAATTTAGTTTGAGCTTCGTTATAGGAAATTTTTCTTTCGTCATTTAGGTCACACTAAACTTCCTCAAGAAAAATTTCCTATGCCTTGCTCACTCCTAAATTACAGAATTTCTTTTTAAGATAGATTTTGGCACGCTGTGCACAAAATTCATACTTTCATTTTCCTCAAGTAGGGGCGAGCATTGCTCGCCTCAGACTGCTGACAAAGTTAGCATTTTAATTTTATTTGATTTAGAATTTTACGAAAAAAAAGGTATGAACTCTCACGTCGGGCTTTGCCCTCCTCAGAGTGACCTTCGCTGGAGACTTAATTAACAGTAATTACTGTGACTTAGAATTACTCCGAGAGTCATTCTGAGGACGACTGCAAGGAGGACGTGAGAATCCATGCCTTTTAAATTACCTATAATTTTACCTTTTTTTAAGGGAGTTAAACTATTTTTTGTTTAAGTTTTCTGCAAGAGAGTAGTGAATTTTTAAAAAAGGACTTTGCCAACACTCTGGGGCGAGCATTGCTCGCCTTTTTTTATTTAAAACATTTCTCCCCACCTTATTCTGAATTGTGATATGATTAAAAAGTTTTTTGGAAGGAAGGGGGGAGAGCCCTCTTTTAGAGGGCGAGGGGGGAAACCTTGTCTTTTGTTCACACCCTCCCTCATTTCTGCATTTTCTTGACAAGCAGATATTTATGCTACACTATAAAGTATATTAAAACTTGAGAGGGCATACTATGAATAAAGACAAAAAAATTCCTACTCTATATAAAGCACTTACAGCACTTATTCTTGTTCTCATTCTTGCTTATTTTCTTTTGCCAGCATCAGAAAAAGCAGAAGATTTATCACAATTTGAACAAGATTCTCACTTTATACAAAGCCCGTTAAAGGCAAAAATTAGCAATATAAATATCAAAAAGGGCGATACTATAGAAGCAAATACACTTTTAATTTCTCTCAATCACGACAAGTATCTTGCAGAAAAAACACTTGCAGAGGCTAATATCGAACTTATAAAAGCAGGTAAAGAGCCAAAAACAGCTCCTCTTTCATTAAACATTCAAAATGTGATCACAGAAAAAGAAAATATTTTATCACAAGCAAAAATAAAGCAGGAAAGTGCAGTACAAGAATACACTTACTGGACAAATGAATTAGCAAAAGCTCGCCTACAATCAAGAAAAAATAATCTCCCAGAAGATGAGCGTACAAAATTAAGCATAGCAATAGACAATGCAATACTTATGCAAAAAAGTGCAGATGAAAACATTGAACACACAAGAAATGAATATAAACAAGCAGAAAAAAGTTTAAATGAATTTAAGCAAACACAAAAAGATCTCAATAGAAGCTATAGAGAAGTTGGAATTTGGCAACAAAAAATACTTGAAGCTGAACACTTTATGGCAATGTCCGATCTTTATTCTGAGGCAAAAATCATCATTCTTGATGTATATGTAAAGTTAGATGACGAAATAGAAAAAGGCCAAAAGCTATATAAATTTGCACTGCTACCATAAGTATAAATAACATTTTTTAGGGCAATTTTTTTTCAATTTTGCCCTTTTCTTTTAATTAATTTAGGGCAAGATTTTACAATCTTGCCCTAAAAATATAATGTGTTTTTAAAGTGTTATACTTTTTTATACTTTTCTATGCACCACAGCATTTCTTGTATTTCTTACCAGAACCACAAGGACATGCGTCGTTTCTGCCTACATTTTTATTTTCGTTCACAACTTCATCATTTAAGCTTGAAGTTTCTTTCACATTTTGTTTGTGCTCAAAAGCATTTTGTGTGCTTTCTTGCACTTGTTCACTTTCTGGAACATTTGACTGCTCTGCGTTTTGGCTAGCATGAGCCTCTACCATTTCATCACTAGGAGCTTCTTCTTTTCTGATTTTCACATGTGTGAGAGAGCGAAGTGAGTTTTCACGAATGGTAAGCAGCATTTCTTGGAATAAGGCAAAACCTTCTCTTTTGTATTCAAGTTTTGGATCTCTTTGTCCATAGCCACGAAGTCCAATACCCTCACGCAAATGATCCATATTACGCAAATGTTCTTTCCATGCTTTGTCTAATTCTTCTAAGAGGAAATATCTGAGCACGTCATTATAAATCGAACCAGATTCTTCCTTCATTACATGAAGTGCAGCAAGACTAAGCTCTTTAGCTTCTTCTTGTGTGAAATAAGCATCTTCAGGAATTTCCTGTGTTTTAGCTATGTTACAAATATCTAATAAGCGAGAAAGACAAGAAGCTTTTTCTTCTGCACTTGCCTTTGATGGATTTTCAAAAGC
>CAYJHN010000015.1:0-17527 GCA_964369985.1 uncultured Desulfovibrionaceae bacterium
ATGTGCTATTATTTTTTGATTTTTTTCTATGTATTATTTTTTGATAGTCTGATTGAGTGCAAAAGCAAAGTGAATTTATTTTATTACTTTGGCAATTGTTTTTAATCTTTTCGCTTGCCTCTATTTTAAATGTTTCACTCTTAGATAAAGTAAAAATAGGCAGATCTATACGAAAATAATCAAGAAAATCTGTTTGGCATCTTTTTATGCTTTCTTGAATTTTATCATTAAAGTCAAAAACATTTAAGCTTTTGTTTTCTCTTATGATATCTAAAGAAACAAGAAGGATTTTTTGCTTACTTTTTATGTCTGTGAAAAGGCAAATGTCAAAATCAATGCATTTAAAAAATGTGTAATTAAAAAAGAAATTTTGAAAATCTGATAAATGTAAGAATATTTCATCTGTAATTTGAATGCCTTGACTTGTTCGTCCTAAAACTTCTATAGAAGGTATATATGAACCACAAGAACATTTTTTTGTGACAATTCTTCCACTATCACCAGTTCTATAACGGATAAGGGGCATAGCTTCACGTGTGAGTGAAGTGATAACAATTTCACCAAAGAGGCCATCTTCTACTTGCTTGAGGTTTTCGTCAATAATTTCAATATATAAGTCAAGGGCTCTTAAATGAAGAGCATTGTTTTCAAAACATTCAACAGCACCAGCAAAACCAAATTCTGTATTGCCATAGTGATTAAATACCTTGCTTTTTAAATTTTGAGAAATTTCTTTTCTTAAGGCTTGTGAAGCCGTGTCGCCACTAAGTAAAATAGTTTTAATGCTATGATGTATTTGATTTTCTTTGAAATAGGCAGAAAGTTTTAAAATATGCCAAGCTATACCTACAATGCAAGTAGCTTTAAAGTCGATTAAATCTTTTGCAATTTGCGTATAGTCCATAGAAAAACCAAGAGTTTTGCATGGAATATTAAGCCTTTGCATTGCAATTTCAAAAAGGTAACCTATACTGCCTACTCTTGTGTCAGATATCAAAAGAGCCACTTTTTCTTCTTTGTTTCTCAGCATATATTGCATTCCAAAAAAGAAAAATTGTATTGTACTTTCAAAGTCTTTATACGAAGAATAAATTTGTTTTTTCTTTGTTAGGGCGTTGAAATTATGTTTTTTTATTTCAGGGCTTTCCGAAGTTCCAGAAGTTTCTGTGCTTACAATGCCATCAATTTCATCTTGGTTAAGAGCTAAAAAAGCCATATTGTCTTTTTTTATATCGTCCGATTCTGTAAAGGGTAGAGATTGTAAGAGATTTTTAATTTTCTTCTCTATATCTTCTTTTTTTTCAAAATCTTCAAATACGGCTTGATGAATAATTTCTTTATTTTCCAAA
The DNA here is from genome assembly GCA_964369985.1 of uncultured Desulfovibrionaceae bacterium. Lineage (GTDB taxonomy): Bacteria > Desulfobacterota > Desulfovibrionia > Desulfovibrionales > Desulfovibrionaceae > CAYJAZ01. The sequence goes on from CAYJHN010000015.1 coordinate 1,350, forward strand.
TTCTTATAAAAATACGTGTTTTTTCTAGCATGTGTAAGAGTATTTAAAAGAGCTTCGTATTGCCAAAAAGTAAGATATTTTTCAAAGGCATCTTTATTTTGAATTTTGAGGCAATAGTAGTTTTCTAAAAAACAATGTACTTTATAATCAAGAGCATAGCTATATATATCTTGGAGATTATAAAGATGAAGTGCCTTGTTTTCAATTGAAATATAGGCTTTGTGGCTTTTAGAAAAAAAATCAGACATATTAACTTCTTTTATTATAAACGGTAGATTGATTTTCCGTCTAAAGATGTGAGATTATAGGCACAAAATGGAATTTTTGTTTTTGCTCTTTTGATAAAAGCATCAAAACTGTCTATATTAATAGGTGTTTTTGCTGAATTTATATTAGAAGTTTCAGTGTTTTCAATGCTTTTCCATGACTTTATAGTCATTTCTATACTACGCTTAGGGGCATCGTCATTTTCTATATCTTCGCAAGCACAAATAGAATTATGTTGATGAATATATTCAAGTTCTTGATTTTCTTTTACATAATATCTGCAATGAAAAGAACAAAGGCTATGCTCACACGAAGATGGTAAGGCATCTTCTATCTTGATTCTTCCTTTACTTTGTGTTGATAGTTTTTCTACTACTTCAGGTAGGGTAATATGCTTCTTACTTTTTGCAAAAGAATTTCTTCCAGAAAAAGTCATTGGTTGCAAGTGAAGACCACGCACAGATGGGAAATGACTTAAGGAAAAGTCAATTAAATCACCCAAACAATGATCATTTATGCCATCAACTATGGTGCATACTAAAACGAGAGAAAGGCCTGCTTTTTTACAATTTTCTATTGCTTTTTCTTTGATTTCTTGTAATTCATTTCCGCGCATTGCTTTATGTATTTTGTTATCAATGCCGTCAAATTGTAAAAATACCCAAGATAAACCCGCTTCTTTTAATTGCTGTGCTAAAAGTGGATTTTTTGCAAGAAGTAATCCATTTGTATTAAGCTGAACAGCAGAAAATAAAGGATTTGCGTATCTTACAACATCAATAAGTTCAGGGTAGAGAGTTGGTTCGCCACCTGAAAGTTGTAAAATTGCTTTTGATGCCTTTGAATGTAAAAAATCTATTTGTTTTTTTACTTCATTAATATCTTGAAATTTCGTATTTGATTTCTGAGCATTCTCTTTTTGTGTTTCTTTAGAGGAATTTGCAAAGCAAATAGGGCAGTGTAAATTACATTCTTGACATAATTCTAGTAAAAGCGAGCAGGTTTTTTGACTATGGTAGCCACATAAACCACATTCATTAGGGCAGTTTTTGTGTTCTTGCACACGTGCTCTTACTTGCTGTGTAAGTGGTGAATTTAATTGTATCCAATCTGTATATTTAGGCAGAGAACGCCAAATAACAGACTTGAAATCGCCGTGTTCGGGACAAGTTTTATGTATTTGTATTTCATCATTGTTTTCAATGATTTCTGCTTCAATATTTTTTAAACAATGTGGACAGACAGAACGAGTTTTATTTAATATTTGCATGTAATTATTTATACTTTATGAATTTTGTGGTATTTCGTAAGGATCAATATTATATTCGCTAAGAAGTGAAAGGCATTTATCCCAAACTTTTGCAACTATAATACCGCATTTTTCATTACCCATCTTTCTTTCAGGGCAAGGCTGTGAACTTTGAATACAATCGGAAATGCCTAATAGCTCATCGCAATTTATATGGGTAAATTCGTTTTTAAACCAAGTAGTTAACTCTTCCCAAAGCATAGCTTCTTCTTTCAAAGCCTGCTCACTATCTTCGCCCTTTGCTGTGTAAAGCGAAAGCATGCAATAGCCACCAACAAGTGCTCCGCAAGATTGCCCAGTATTTCCCATGCCTTGCGATAAAGCACTTAAAGCCTTTATAAGCATAGGATTTTCTTCGCCTAAAAGTCTGAGCGTACCAATCATAACTATTTGCCCACAAGTATAACCCTTGCTTCCTAGCTCTAAAGCCAAAATCTGACTGTCTGTCATTTCTGCCTCACGATAGTTTTTTCTTATTTATCTTCAAGTATTGCTTCAACTTCCTTCATCTTTCCAAGTGCGAGCTCAGGCGGAATATAGGTGAAACCGCATGTTCTACAACGTGGAAGTTCCACTTGAAAGTTGCCGCCCATATACTTTACATCTACTGGAAGTATTTCAAGTTCTGAGCCACATGTACATCTAAAGCCTTGTGATGTTATATCTTTTAATTCTGCTTTCATAATAATCCTTATTTACAGCAAGATGCCTGCGTATAGCTTGGCAAAGAGCCTTCTCCCTTTACTCCAGGGACTACCATTCTGTGTGAATAGGCATCAAGTACGTGATATATATCGTTTTCAACTGTGTAGCGTACCCAATAACTTACTTGCCTTGGGCGGTAAGAGGCTAAATATTGTTTGCTTTCTTCTGAATAAAAAGAAGCTCCTTCTTCTTTTGCTTTTTGCAAAACAAGTGCAATATCTGCATGCATAATTTTTCTTTGTGAAAGAATTTCTTCAACTCCATCATGTAGAGTAAAGTTTATATCTAAATTTTGCATCTCTTCTTCCTCATTCCATAGAGTGTTGAGTATATTTTTTCTAAAATTATAACGATTTTCTTGTCTTTGATATAGACTAAGTAGCTTTTTATTGCCATTTTCTTCTGATTTTGCACTATCAAAAAGAATTTCTAATATATGTGTTGCTTTTTTGCCTACTTTTTGCATTCTTTCACGGCATATTGCACAATATACAAGTAAATCTGCATTTGTTTCTTTATTTCTTTCATTTGCAAAAGTATCAGCCAAACTTTCATGTGCTTCACTAGCTAAGCCACCAAAACCACAGCAACGAGTTAAGCTTTTACCGTATTCTAATTCTTCAAAATCTTGATTTAATGAAGATAATATAGAACGAACGCTTTCTTGCATTGCTCCAAAATCTCTAGATGAACAAGGATCATGCAAAGCAAATTTACGCTTTGATTTATTTGCTAGAGGTGAAATCTTTGCTTTTTCTAACACTTCCCATACAGAAAGAATATTCATTTCAGGAAGATATTTCTTGTAAAATGCCTGACAAGAAGCACAAGCAAATATATAACTTGGCTTATTTCTTTCTTCCCATTCTTTTTTTATACATTCTATGTGCTTATTTAAATATTCTGTGCTTTGTGCCCACGAGGCTGGCATGCCACAACAGCCAAGATGAAATGCTACGTCATTATTCAATTCATCACATAAAAGTGCGTAGGTTTTTTCAACCTCGCTAGGCAAAACAGTAGGAAGTTGGCAACCTGGAAAAAATACATAACTATTCGAATTATTATTTTTATTATTTCTAAAAAATTGAATAGAAGAAGAATTTGCATGTGCCATATCTTCTAAAGCAAATTCATGCGCTGTAGGTGGCATATGTTTCATTTTTACCATTTCTGCTCTTGCTTCTTCTAAAAAATTACCTAAATTCAAATCTTGTGGGCAAATTTTTGCACAAAGTCCGCATTGTGTGCATGAATTAATCATTTTATTTGCACTTCTGTTGCCTTGTGCAATAGCAAGGTTGTTATAGGCTTCACGCAATGCTTTTTTGGGGTAGGTTTTGTAGTGCTGCATGTAGGAGCACTCATGAACACATTCCAAACACGAGCATTGAATACAGCGTTTTGCTTCGTGAATGGCTTCATCTGTTGTTGGCAAGAAAGGGTTTTGGATTTCAGCTTTATAGGATTTTTCGTAACGAGTGAGATTTGTATAAAGTTTACTTTCAAAGGGAGCTTCAGCTTCTCGAGCAGTTTCAGGCGAAACATTTTGTAAAATTCGCACTACAGAACCCATTGCTTTTTTTGCATCGCTCATTGCTTTGCAGAAATTTATATTGCCCTTATTTGTGCCACCTGCAAGCACTTTTTCGCGTGAAGTAGTGAGGCTTATAGAGCTTTTTGCGTATGAATTATCATTTTTTTCAAGAGCTAAATGAGCAGAAGAAATATCTTTGTCGTCCTCGCCTAAATAAAGGGCGAGCTTTGTTTCTAAAACTTGGTTTATCCATTCGTTATTGAAGCTATCTACTTGAATAAATTCAACTTTTAATGCAATAAGTTGATCTATTGCTTTTTGTAGGGCTTCTTCTGGCAGAAAATCTGACCCTTTTTTACTTGCTTCTTCTTTTATGCTTTGTGCAATTTCATTGCAATAATAAAGGCTTACAGCAAAGCCTTTTTTTGCCATTTCAAAGGCTAAGCAAAGTGAGGAAAGAGCAGAACCACCTATAGCTATTTTTTTTCCATTTGAAGGAATTGCCATTATTCTTGTTGCTTCACTTGATAATACGCATCTTCTTTCGAGTAAAGGCATGTCTATAGCATCGCCTAATTGCTTCATTTTACATGAATTTTTGCAATCACCTTCACATAATAAAGCAGAAAGAGAAGAAAGTGGCATATACTTATCAAGTTCAATTCTTGCTTTTCTTATATTATTTTCTGCCATGTGCTTTATAAATGTGCGAGCATCAAGATGTATAGGGCAAGAAGCTTGGCAAGCTGGTGCTTCGTCTTGCACACATTTTGCTTCAAATTCTCTTAAGGTTTTTTGATCCATGCTGTCCTCAATATTTATATCTTACTTATATATAAGCATAAAATTATAAAAAAAACAAGTTTAAAGAAGGGGAAAATACCTCACTTTTTCAAGTGTGATCTTTTCCCCTTAGTTTTTGATTTGTTTCGGCACTCTGTGCACGAAACCTCGCGTAGGGATAATCCCTTACAAGAGGCGTGGCTCTTGTTTCGCGAGCTTGTGCCTCTGTTCGCTACTCTCACTTTTTTCATTATTTCAGATAGGTAGAATGCGAACTAGAATGAGGTGTTTCCCTCACGTAGACACTTTTTAATAACTGCTATTATTTATTTTTAATAGCTTCTAACACTCTTTCAGGAATAGCAGGAATACGTGTAACACGAGCACCAGTTGCATTGTAAATTGCGTTCACAACAGCAGCATGTGGTGATACTAATGGAACTTCGCCTACACCAGAAGCACCAAATGGGCCGTGTTCACGAGCTTCTTCAAAGTATTTTACTTCAATATTATCAGGTATTTGTTTGATTTGCGGAATACCAGCACCAAGCATTGTTGCGTGTTTTTGAATATCTTCAAAATCTTCATACAATGCATAGCCAATTGCCTGAGCAATACCGCCCATCATTTGTCCATCAACTGCAAGGAAGTTGTTTACTTTACCAATATCTGTATTCATTTTTACAGCGTCAACAGTTACTTTACCGTTAGTTGTGTCAACGCTTACTTCTGCCATACAAACACCATACATGTAGGTTCTAAAAGGAGCACCTTGACCAGTAGTTACATCAATGTCTTTTGCAGGCATTGTGAAAGAGCCATCGTAACGTGTTGCTTTACCAGCTTTTACTAATTCGTCGTAGTTCATGTATGAACCATCAGATTTTTTAGCTGCTGCTAAAAGGCCTTCACAAGCATTAATGATAGCATTACCAATCATAACTTGTGAACGTGAACCGCCTGAAGGGCCTGAGTTAGGGCATTTTTCAGTGTCTGGCCATGTAAAGCGGAACTTATCAGCAGATATTTTCATGTCTTTCAAGGCTTCAGAAGCTGTACCAATAGCACCCATATCTGCACCTTGCCCGTGATCTTGCCATGAAGAACCAACTGTGATTGTTCCATTTGCATGCATTTCAACATAGGCAGCTGAAGAATCAGCACCGTCAAGACCAGCACCGTAAGAACCTACTGCGAGACCAACACCTTTTTTGATAGTGTCAGTCGATTCAGCTTTTGCTTTTGCAAGTGCAGCTTGGTATTTTGGACGCATATCTTCAAGCATTGCAGGAATAGCGTATGAATCAGGTTCTTGCCCAGAGTTGTTTGTATCACCTGGACGTAAAGCATTGATATAACGAAGTTCTAATGGATCCATACCAAGTTTATTTGCTAATTTATCCATCAAAGTTTCAGAAGTGAAAGTAGCTTGCGGGCCGCCGTATCCGCGGAAAGCTGAACCCCATGCGTGGTTAGTAGCAACAGTTCTGCCTTCACCACGCATATTTGGAATTGAATAAGCACCACCAATAAACTGAACACCACGGATTGTGAGCAAGTCACCAAATTCTGAATATGGACCATGGTCAACATCGTAGTCTGTTTCTAAAGCAACTAACTTGCCTTCTTTTGTTGCTGCAATCTTTGTGTTAATTGCCCAAGGTGAACGCTTACCAGTGTATTGTTGTTGTTGGCGGTAAGTGTATTTCAAGAAGCAAGGTCTGCCTGTTGCCATTGTTGCAGCACCTACTAAAGCTTCCATTGTTGGGCTAAATTTATAACCAAATGTACCACCCATTGGGTTTGCTGTGATAACGATTTGATCAGGCTCTACACCTAAACCAGGAGCAATCATGTAAAGGTGTAAGTGAACACCAATAGATTTAGAATGTATGTGCAATTTACCGTCGTCTGAATAGTAAGCAAAGCCGACATCTGGTTCGATTGGTAGATGCGGTTGACGGCTTGTAAGAACGCTTTCTTCAACTGAAACATAGTCATTGTTTTCAAAATAAGGAGCTGTGTCATCACCTTTGATAAGGCCTTGTTTGAAGTATGTATTTGGAGTTCCAGGGTGAATTTCAATAGCATCGCTTGCTTTTGCGTCAAAAACATTCATGTATGCTGGTAATTCTTCTAAATCAAGAACAACTTTTTCAGCAGCTGCAACAGCTTCAGCATATGTGTTTGCACATACCATAGCTACAGCATCGCCGTATTGGAAGATTTTTTCATCACATAAAATTGGTCTATCCCAACCATCGCCAAGGTTAGATGGGAAGGTAATAAGGCCTGTAATACGATTTTTGCCCTTAATGTCTTTATGGGTAACAACCTTTACAACACCTGGCATTTTTTCAGCTTCAGAAGTATCTATGCCCTTAATATTTGCGTGTGAAACTTTAGCTTGAACTAAGGCTACATGCAAGGAATTTGCAGGAAGTTTTTGTCCTAAATCTGCACCGTAATCAAGTAAACCTGTTACTTTACGTTCTGCAGTTGGACGAGGATATTTACTGCCCCAAAGACTGCCTTCAATAACTTCTGTTTCAAGACTTGATATAGGAGCATCGCCACGCATAACTGCTGCTGCAGCCATAACAGCGTCAACTAAAGGAATGTAACCAGTACAACGGCAAACGTTTTTATGTTTTTGGAACCATTCACGAACTTCTTCTCTTGTTGGATTTACATTTTCTGTCAATAATTGCTTAGCAGAAACAATAAAACCAGGTGAACAGAAACCACATTGTGCAGCGCCATACTTGATCCAAGCTTGTTGAATAACATCCAAATTACCTGGTTGGCCAATGCCTTCGATAGTTGTGATTTGAGCATTTTCAGCTACTCTGTCAAATTTTACAATACAAGATCTAGTTACTTTACCATCAACAATAACTGAACAAGCACCACATTGACCTTCGCCACACCCAACTTTAGTTCCTGTGAGGCCTAAAGTTTCACGAAGAACAGTGGAAAGTGGAGTAGAAGCTTCTGCAAAAATGTTGCGTTCAACTCCATTTACATAAATACTTTTTTGAATCATTCCTAATGCTCCTTTTAATGTTTCAAGACTAAAAATTAATTATGTTTAATAAAGCATAATTAATTACATAAAAATATGCTTTTAAAAGCATTATCTAACTATCTCATAAAATAAACAATTTTGTCAAGCAGCAAAATTAGAAAGATTTCTTGATAATTAAAGTAAAATGAATAATATTAAATAAATTACAAAATAGCAGAGAATTTTTATGAAAAAAAATATATTTAATGCAGAGGACCCTGCTTTAAAAAAAATATCTACACAGTCAAATGAGAATGATTTTAATTCCAATAAAGATAGTCAAGACGATATAGTTCGCCAAGAAGTCAGATTGCAATACCAAAAAATTATAAAATTAAAAGAATTTGGTTTACAAAATCTTTCTCTTTGTTCTTGTAATCAAGAAAGTAAAAAAATAATAAATTCAAATGAAAATAGTATATTAGGCTATAGTGTTTATGATAGAAACAAAGTTCCACCACAAGCTGATCTTGGACTTGGCTGTGCTAATCCAAAACTATACGCTAATTACAAAAAAGGTGAGACTGTGCTTGATCTTGGCTGTGGAGCTGGCTTTGATTGCTTTTTAGCTGCACATGAAGTAGGGGAAGAGGGTAAGGTAATTGGCGTTGACATGATGCATGAAATGCTTTCAAAAGCAAGAGAAATTAGCTCATTACATAATTATCGCAATGTAGAATTTAGGCTTGGCGAAATAGAGCATCTTCCTGTAGCAGATAAGAGCATAGATGTTATTATTTCAAATTGTGTATTAAATTTATCGCCAAATAAAAAGCAAGTTATCAAAGAATGTAAGCGAGTTATGAAAGAAAATGCGAGACTTGTTTTGCTTGATGTCCTTCTTGATGATAGCTTTGCAGCTAATGAAGAAAGCAGTAAAGCATTTTTAAAATCTACCAAGGCAGCAGCCTGTATTAAAAATGCTTTTACTGTTTCACAAATGCAAGAAATTCTCAAAGAGCTTAGCTTCAAGTCAATTTCAATTATTCTACATGAAAAAAGTGATGAAATTATTCAAACTTGGATACAAGATGAAGAAAAAATACTTAAAAATAAAATTTATTCTGCAATTATAGTTGCTTATAGGTAAAAAAAACTTTGTTTTGAACTTGATTTTTTTAGTTATAAATTTCACATCTTTGTGAAAAAATACTTTATTCGCTTTTAAACTTAGACTATTACTTGATTCATAAAAAAAGTTCAAATTTCCCTATTGCCTTAGTCGTTTTCTTATGCTAATAAAAAAATAGAACTTTTTTACGTTTTTTTAAATAAATAAAAACAATGTATTAGAGGCGTAGTTTATTGGTAATGGGTTTATAGCTTTCGAACACTTTTTTACAAGGAGAATTTCCATGGGTCAAGTAAGTCAATTTTTCATTCCAAGTATAACAATCATCGGTCCTGGTGCAGCTAAAGAAATTCCAACTTCTTTAGAGCAAGCAGGCGCAAAGAAACCTCTTATCGTTACAGATAAAGGTATCGTTCAAACAGGTATTTTAAAGCAAATTACTGACATTCTTGACGCTGCAAAAATGAAATACGAAGTTTTTGATGGAGCTATTCCTAACCCAACTGATAAAAACGTAGTTGACGGTGTGGAAGCATATAAAAAGGGTAAATGTGACAGCTTAATCACACTTGGTGGTGGTAGTTCGCACGACTGTGGTAAAGGTGTTGGATTAGTAGTTGCTAACGGCGGAAAAATTCAAGATTATGAAGGTGTTAACAAGTCATCAAACCCATTCCCACCTTATGTTGCGATCAACACAACTGCTGGTACAGCTTCTGAAATGACACGTTTCTGTATCATTACTGATATTTCTCGCAAAGTTAAAATGGCTATTGTTGACTGGAGAGTAACAGCAAATGTAGCTATAGATGATTCACTCTTGATGGTTGGTAAACCAGCTCCTCTTACAGCTGCAACAGGTATGGACGCATTAACTCACGCTGTTGAAGCTTATGTGTCAACTGCAGCTACTCCGCTTACAGATGCTTGTGCTGAAAAAGCTATTGAATTAATCAATACTTTCTTACGTCGTGCTGTTGCAAACGGAACTGACATGGAAGCAAGAGATGGAATGTGTTATGCACAATACTTAGGTGGCATGGCTTTCAATAACGCAAGCCTTGGTCACGTTCATGCTATGGCTCACCAATTAGGTGGTTTCTATGATTTACCGCATGGTGAATGTAATGCTATCTTATTGCCATATGTTTCTGAATACAACATGCTTGCTAAACGTGAGCGTTTTGCAAAAATAGCTGAATTACTTGGCGAAAAAACATGTGGCTTATCATTAAACGAAGCAGCTGCACTTGGTATTGCTGCTATTCGCAAACTTTCTTCTGACATTGGTATTCCATCAGGTTGGAAAGAATTAGCTGAAAGATATGGCAAGAAAGTATCTGAAAAAGATATCGACGTTATGCCTGGCAATGCACAAAAAGACGCTTGTGGCTTAACAAACCCACGTAATATGCGTGACCTAGATGTAAAAGCTATCTTCAAAGCTGCTATGTAATTGATGTAATTATGTAGTTGATATATTGTAAGCAAAGCGAACAAAGGCTTTAGCGAGCGCAGCATTTTTCACACAAAATGCAAGCGAGGATTTTGTGCACATCGTGCCAAAATCTATCTGATAAAGGTAAAAGGCACACTTCTATGAAGTGTGCCTTTTTTCAATATAATTTTCTTTTATTTTGTAAGCACAAAGGAGAATTTCTTCATTTCTTCAACAACATTAGCTACTTTTGCTATTTGTAAAAATTCTCTATCTTGTTCATAGAGCGCTAATTCTTCTTCAAGGTTGGCGTATTCTTCGTCTATATCGTCAACTTCGCTTTGCACGTCTGTGTCTTCGTAATTGTTTTCAGCTTCAAATATAGCCATCATTCTTTCGTGTGAGTAGTAGTAATCGACAATAGGGTAGTAGTTCTCGCCTATAGCTTTATCTTGTCGTAAAATTTGTATTTCTTCGTTTGATTCTAGGATACCGTCATCGATATCTTCTTGTAATTCTTCAAGTAAGTCAGTGTAGTCGTAATTAATAGCCATGGTAAACTCCTTATTATTAGATAATTTCTTGTGGTTTTTGGTTGAGTATTTCTATAGGTGCGTTTAAGTCGTTATTCCAGAAAGTTAGAAATTCTATAAAAACTTCAAGCATTCCTGAGAAAAAAACTAAGACTGCTGAAATAGCGTCGATAGGGACTGAGATAAAGCCGACAAAATCTAAAGATTCTGCCCATTGTGAGAGTGTGTCTAAAAATGAGAGGGGGATTTCTAAAAAATTTTGCATCACTTGAGCCATGTAGGTAAAGGAATCAATGAGCATTACAAGGGTTTCTATCATTATAGTATTGTCTTTTGTTATTTTGCTTTATTTTTTTTTGTTTAAAATTATATTTTTTGTTTTCATACTTTGAACTAGCTTTGCTTGTTCTGTGTATGTTTTTGTTTATGAAATATTTATCACTAAAACAGTTATTTACTTCATATGAAAATGTTTGCGAAAAATTTCATCGTCACGTACTTAAGTACGCTCCTCAGAAGATTTTTCGGAAAGCATCTCCCTCTAAAGCAAATTCCTTATTTTAGCACAATATTTCATACCACACAAAATTTTACATTCTATTCTCATTTAAGCAATAGATTAGCTAGTAAAATTTTTTTCGCCGTATTGCGATTTTTTCTAGCTTTGCTAAAAAATCACAATGCCTTTAAAAGTACTAGTTACGGCTTCGTGCAAAGTTAAAAGTTTTGATTTTAGTTTTTAAATTCGCGGTGAAGCGTCAGGCTTCTTTTTTCTAGCTTTGTTAAAAAATCACAATGCCTTTTAAAGTATTAATGTAGTCTTCGTGCAAAGTTAAAAGTTTTGATTTTAGTTTTTTAAATTTGCGGTGAAGCGTTAGGCTTCTAAAATATTCGATTAAAAAAGAGTTTTTAAAGTATCTACCGCTTTAGTGAATTTTATTTAATTATGAATTATATGCGGTATATTAAAAAGTTTTTTATAAGGAGGGGGTGAGCCCTCTACAAGAGGGCGAGGGGGAACCTCATTTTTTTTCAAAAAAATGTGGTTCCCCCTCTCGAAAAAAATCCTTAAATATCCTTACCCCTACTCAGCGTCGTCTACTAATACCATAGAACGTGCAGCGAGGGTTTCATCTAGTCTACGCACAGGAGTTGTGAGTGGGTATTCGTGTAATTCTTCGCTTGTTTTTGAGAGGATATCGTGAATAGTATCACAGAATTTATCTAATGTTTCTTTGGATTCTGTTTCAGTTGGTTCAAACATAAGACATTCTTTTACGATAAGCGGGAAGTAAATAGTTGGAGCGTGGAAGCCAGCTTCAAGTAAACCTTTAGCAATATCAAGTGCTTTGTAACCTTCAGGTGCTGATGCAACAAATTCATGCATGCAAGGTCTGTCGGCATATGGCACATCTAAAACGTCTTTGAGTTTTGCCATCATGTAGTTTGCATTGAATACAGCATATTCAGATGCTCTTCTAAGGCCTTCGCCACCTAATCTATACATGTAGGCATAAGCTTTTACCATAACTGAGAAGTTGCCGTAGAATGGTGCGATGTAGCCAAGAGAATCTGGATAGTCGTAATTGAGGTAGAAAGAACCATCTTGCTGTTTTGCAACACGTGATACTGGCAAGAATGGAACTAATCTTTCAGATACACCAACTGGGCCTGAACCAGGTCCACCACCACCGTGTGGAGTGCCAAGAGTTTTGTGTACGTTTAAGTGCACAACGTCAAAGCCAACATCACCAACACGCATCTTACCCATGATGGCATTCATATTTGCACCATCATAATAGAGTAATGCATCAACTCTGCGTAATTTTTCAACTACAGTTTTTAGATGATTTTCAAATAATCCTAATGTATTAGGACATGTCATCATAACAGCTGCTACTTCATCGTCTAAAGCTGCTTCTAAAGCGTCTGGATCTACCATACCGTCTTTTGAAACAATGGTGATAACTTCATATCCTGCTAAAGCTGCTGAAGCAGGGTTTGTGCCGTGAGCTGCATCAGGGCAGATGATCTTTGTTTTCTTGTTACCTTTTTTTCTATGGTAAGCGGCAATAAGCATAGTTCCGGCAAATTCACCGTGAGCACCAGCCATTGGCTGTAATGTGAAAGCTTTCATGCCAGTGAGTTCACACAAGGATTCTTCTGCTTCGTACATAAGGCGAAGAGCACCTTGAGTATAGAGACCAGCGCCTTTTAATTGTGCCATAAGTGGGTGAAGATTAGCAAAACCAGGAAGACCAGCAATGTATTCCATAAATTTTGCATTATACTTCATTGTACAAGAACCTAGTGGGTAGAAGTTAGAATCTACGCAAACATTGAGTTTTGATAAGCTCATGAAGTGGCGTACAACGTCTAATTCTGAAAGTTCAGGTAATTTTGCTTTTTCTTTACGCAAAAGGTTTTGTGGGATTAAATCAGAGGCTTTAGATTTTGCCTTTGGTGGAACACAGCCTAATCTGCCTGGAACAGATTTTTGAAAAAGAGTTCTTCTATCTATAGTATTTGTCATAATATTTTCTCTGTAATTTTGATGTCTTAGGCAAGGTATGCTTTAACCATTTCTGCAAGTATTCCAATATCTTCTTTTGTATGTCTTTCTGTACATGCAAGAAGAAGAACATTATCCATATCTTTGTAGTATTTTCCTACAGGGAATCCAGCTACATAGCCTTTTTGTGTGAGATGATCAACTAAGTCATAAGCAGAAACAGGCAATTTGATAGCAACTTCATACGCGTATGGTACATCGTTAGATGAAAGTCTTTCAACGCCTTCAATAGCTGTTAATCTTTCAACTGCATAACGTGTGTTTTCCATTGAAAGTAGGGCAGTACGCTCCATACCTTCGCTGCCAAGTAATGCCATATAAATAACAGAACGCATTGCACATAGAGCTTGGTTTGAGCAGATATTTGAAGTTGCTTTTGCACGGCGGATATGTTGTTCACGAGCTTGAAGAGTGAGCACATAGCCAACTTTTCCATCAACGTCCTTTGTTCTGCCGACAATTCTGCCTGGGAATTGACGGATAAGTTCTTTTTTACAACACATAATGCCTAAGTAAGGGCCACCAAAAGAAAGCGGTAAACCAAGCACTTGGCCGTCTGCAACACCAATATCAGCACCCATTTCGCCAGGTGTTTTTAATAAAGCTTGCATCATTGGCTGAATAGCAATAACGCCTAAAGCTTTTTTCTCGTGTGCGTAGTTGAAAAGATCTGTGAAATCGTAAATATTACCAAAGAAGTTAGGGTTTTGCACAAGAACTGAAGCTGTGTTTTCATCAATTTGTGCTTTGATAGCTTCAATTTGTGTCATACCGTCTTTTTGTTCAACTTCAACTAATTCAAGGTTGAGGTTTGAAGTGTAGGAGCGAATCATTGTGAGCCAGATAGGTGAAACAGCAGAGTCAATCACGATACGTTTTTTGCCTGTGTGGCGAATTGACATCATGATAGCTTCAAATAAAGCTGAACCGCCATCATAAACAGAAGCATTAGCACAGTCTAAACCCATAAGACGTGCACAAGAAGTTTGGTATTCAAAAATACCTTGTAAAGTGCCTTGAGAAACTTCTGGCTGATAAGGAGTGTAAGCTGTGACAAATTCGCCACGGCTTGAAAGAGTATCAACAGCTTTTGGGATAGCATGATCGTAAAAACCTGCTCCTAAAAATGAAACAACATCTAATTTATTCATAGATGCAAGTTTTTCAAAGTATTTACAAGTTTCGTCTTCAGACTTTGTGTCTGGAAGGTTGTAGGACTTTGGTTTCATGTCGTCTTTAATGTCGATGAAGAGGTCTTCAATAGTACGCACTCCAACTACATCAAGCATTTCTTTTAATTCACTTTCTGTATGCGGTATATAAGGCATAGATTCTTCCTTCCTATTGATTTTTTTTTGATAGGTTAATAGGCAAGTACAATCTAGCTTTTTTCTTTATATACGTCAAATTAAAAGGCAGCATTTAAGAGGAAAAAGGTTCGTATTTTTTGCCTTTATGCTCTTCTCCCCATGAGCACATTAAATGTAAAATAGGCATTAATGTCATGCCTTTTTCTGAAAGCATATATTCCACTTTTGGTGGAATTTGAGAATATTCTTTGCGTATGATTAAAAAATCTTGTTCTAGTTCTTTGAGTTGTTTACTAAGCATCTTATGCGTTATATTGCCAACACTTTTTTTTAATTCACCATAACGCATGACATTATTTTTGTATAAAAAATATAAAATATTGATTTTCCATTTGGCACCTATTTGTAATAGAGTATGTTCTAAATACTCGGAATTAATTGGAATAATTTCTTTCATTTTTTTGTTTCTTTTCCTTTTTTTTCGCTCACTTTTTTGATAGTATATAACAAAAAAGTGCATACTTTCTTTTTTGATTATTTGCTGTATACTAAAATTAATCAAGTCAAAAGTACAGCAAAAAAGGAGACAAAAGTATATGATATATTCAGAAAAAGAAATGGAATTAAAAGCCGTGCACAATGTGGCATCATTAATGCTTGCAGCAGCAAAAACTGCTCCAAAAGATAGAGGAATAAACTCGCTTGAAAGTATTGTTGTTGATGGTGATGAAAAACAAAAACTTGCTGATGAAATGCGCCGTATTGGCACAGAAACAAAACAAGAATATTTTTTAAGAGATGCAGAAAATATAGAACAAGCTCAATGTCTTGTCTTATTAGGCACAACAGATAAATACCATAATGTTGCTCATTGCGGGATATGTGGTGTTGAAAATTGCGGAAAAGCACGAAAATTAAATGTCTTATGTGCATATAATATAGGAGATTTAGGTATTGCACTTGGCTCTGCAGTTTCTGTTGCTGCTATGCATCATATAGATAATAGAATTATGTTTTCAGTAGGTAAAGCAGCTCTCTCTTTAGGGCTTTTTTCAAAAAATGTCCCTCTCGTATATGGAATCCCTCTTAGTGTTTCATCAAAAAGTCCATTTCACGACAGAGCAGCTGTAAAAGCCTATTAATAAAGAGATTCATAGAAAATTTTAGCGAATAAGCTTAAACTTAGAATTGATTTTTCCCATAAAAAAAGTCTTGCATTTAATATATAATTAAATGCAAGACTTTTTTTATAATAGTAATTTATTATTTCATTTTCTTATTTAGTAGAAAATCAGCTATTTTTTCAGGCGATAATAAAGCTATTTCTTCAAGCAAATTAACTGCAGAAGAAATGTCTTCTACCCAATGTGTGCACGAACCATAGAGCATAAGCCCAGCTGATTCAAGTGGCCCTCGTATGCCAAGAATAGGAATGTTTTTGGCACAAGCCATGCCAATTTCAACGCCTGCATCTTGCCCAGATTGCCCAAGATAGATCACAAGATCTGCTGTTGTGCATGCCATTTTGCAAAATGCGTAGACAGTGCCACCATTGTCGTCCGTGTCCATCCACTCGCGTCTTTGT
>CAYJHN010000016.1:0-15758 GCA_964369985.1 uncultured Desulfovibrionaceae bacterium
CAAGCGGAATAGTTACCCTTGCGCCTTTAAAAACACTCTGACTAGGTATGTAGGAAGGCAAGGCATAAGTATAAACAGCAAAAGGTGCGGACAAAAGAGCTACATTGCAAAACATATTATACAGCTGCGTTTAGAAGCATATTATCTCTATGTATGACTTCTGGATAGTGGGCATTTCCTAATAAAACAGCAACTTCGAGCCTTTTTTTGCCAGCAATTTTCTTCATATCTTCGCTTGAATAGTTGATTAATCCAACAGCAAAAGCATGTGAATTGTGCACAATGCGAACAATATCACCTTCTTTAAAATCGCCCTCAACTGCAGTAATGCCTGCTGGCAAAAGTGATTTTCCTGATTCTAACAAGGCCTTTGCAGCACCATCATCAACATAAAGAGTGCCATGCGGTTCAGATTTATAAGCAAGCCAATACTTTTTACGTGAAATTTGATTTTGCGAAGGAATTACCCAAGTGCCTAAAGGTTCAGAGCTTTTTTCTATGCTTTCTTTCAAAGCATCAAGAATAACATTTTCCTTCTTACCTGCAAGAATATAGGTAGGCACATTGAGCTGAGCAGCCCTTCTTGCTGAAAGCAATTTTGAATACATACCGCCAGTTCCAACAGCACTTTTGCCACCGCAAAGCTTATCTAAATCAAGGATATCTATATTATCAATACAAGGAATAAGCGGAATTTTTTCGTTTTTATCTACTTTTAATGGATTTTTTGACAAAACACCGCCAGTAGAAGTGAGATTAATAATCAAATCGCCTTCAACTGCGTTTAATATATAAGAAGCAAGTGCGTCGTTATCGCCAAATTTAAGCTCGCGCACTGAAACTGTGTCATTTTCATTAATAATAGGCACAACTTGCATATCAAGTAGTTTTATTAAAGTATTTCTAGCGTTTAGAAAACGTTCTCTATTTTTAAAATCTAGTCTTGTAAGAAGAACTTGTGCTGAAAGCAAGGAATGTTTTGCAAAAAGTTCATCATACATATGCACAAGCTTGCCCTGCCCAATAGCAGCAGCTGCCTGCTTACCAGAAAGACCTTCTAAAAAAGTTTCGTCTGTATTATACCCACGTAAAGTGGCTCTACCAGCGGCAACAGCACCAGAAGAAACCAGCACAACTCTTTTGCCATTTTTTACTAATGTAGCAAGTTGTGAAACAAGATTTTCTAAAACAAGCTTGTCGATTCCATTTTCATCTGTAAGTACTGCTGAGCCAACTTTGACGACAATAGTACGCATGTTTTCAATGTGTTTTTTCTTTTGATCTTGCCAATTTATCATTATTAATCTTCTTTTTGCTTACTTGTTGTCTTCAATACTATAGTCTTCAGGAGCGATATCGTAAATAACTGTTTCTTCAGTTTTTTTCTGACTTGTTTGTGTGTATTTTAATTTTGTATAGCCTTCACTTGCATTTTGTTCTGAATAGGCATTGTTCGCATTTTCAAAATTAGTATCACTATACTCTTGTGAGTAGATAGATTCTCTTGATTGTCTTTGATATTCAGCATGTTGCTCTTGTTGCATTTCTTCGTATCTTGCCTGAAATGCCTTTTTTGCTTTATTCATTTTATACCAAAAATAAGCAATTACTACAAGTATTAACGGCAAAAGTGCCATTGTTAAAAAAAAGCCAGCAACAAGCAAACCGCCCATTACGATTAAAAATAAAACAAGTTGAAAAGGTGACATATTCTTTTTTTGTATATACATATTTTCCCTAATTTATTATTTATTGCATAGTGTTATTATCGGTTGAGAGATTTTCAAATATTTTTGTGGCGTCAATTTCCTTTGGCCTTGCTTTATTCAAAATATTATCAAATTTCTTCATTAAATCCATTGGTTGCATCTTGCGTATTTCTCGAGCAGCAAGCATTGGATCCTTAGCTGAGCAAATAAGCGAAGAAAAAGCAATGCCCTCAATACCTGCAGCATAAATTGCAGGCACGTCTTTTGCTTGTATACCACCACTTACCATAAGAGTTTTACATGTTTCAAATCGTGAACGCACTAAATTTTCCATACCAAGAGCAGGAGCTTTTATTTCTTTTAATTCTTCTTCAAAAAGAGGATTTAGCAAAAGATAATCCACATCTTCTTTAGAAGCTGCTTTTAATTCTTCCAAACTTTCTACAGTCTTACCTACAATACAAGCATCGCCAAGTAGCTGGCGAATATCTTCAACTTGTATATCTTCCTTGCCTACATGCACACCGCTAGCCTGAGATGCAAGCATAACATCAAGCCTATCATTAATAACAAGTGGCACTTCAAAAGAAAGAAGATTTTTTTTGATTTCTCGTGAAAGTTCTATAAAGTCACGCGTTTGCATATTTTTTTCACGCAATTGTACAATACTTACGCCGCCTGAAACGGCTGCCATGATAACATCTATCAATTCTCTGCCATTGCAAAGAGCTGTATCTGTAATAAGGCAAAGCGAATAATCTACTTGAAAACGTGAAAACATGTAAACATCCTTGTAATAAGTGTAGACTTAGTATAAACACTCTTTTGCAAGATGTCAAAATTAATACAATTTACTTTCTTAAGAGGGGAAACCATGCTTTTGTGAACAAAAGACAAGGTTTCCCCCTCGCCCTCTAAAAGAGGGCTCTCCCCCTTCCTTCCAAAAAACTTTTTAATTTTACCGCATCATACTATACTTTAAGCTAAATCGCATTTAGCGGTGCTAAATATTATAAAATTGCTATAATCGCAATCTAAAGAAAATTATTAAATTGAAACAATGGTACTTTTTTCAATAATTATAAGCTATTGTTTCATATCTTTAATCTTTAGTGCAACTTGGCTAATTCCGTTATAACTTTCAAAACCTATATTATAAGCCAAACAAAGGCTTGAAGTTTTAAAGTTTATTTGTTCAGTGTTCCAAAGTTTTGCATGTAAAGATTGACCTGAACTTTTTTCATGCAGTTCAAGCTTCAAATGTTTTTTTGAAAAACCAAAGTTTTGTGCTTTCTTTATTTCAATTTCTGATGATGAAAAAATAGGCTCACCATTACCCAAGCCAAAAGGCTCAAGCATTTCAAGCTCTTTTAGAAAAGTATAATCTGAAACTTCTTCAAAGGTGACTTCTTCGTCAATTTGTAATTTTGCTAAACAAGGCTCTTTACCTATAATTGCAACAACATATTCTTCAAAAGCTTTTCTAAAATCTTCTAATTTTTCTTGTTCCAATTTTAGACCAGCCGCATATTTATGACCACCAAAAGTAAGCAAGTGTTTTGCGCAAGCATTAAGAGTTTCGTTGAGATTTATTTCAGGTATAGATCTGCCAGATCCCTTATAAACGAGATTTTTTGCATCCTTTGTAACTATAAAAGTTGGCTTATTAAATTTCTCAACTATGCGTGAAGCAACAATTCCTACAACTCCTTGATTCCATTCAGGGTTAAATAAAACCAAGGAAGCATTTTCATTGTAAAGTTCTGCTTGCTTACTGGCTTCTTCAACAATATTTTCTTCTTCTTGCTTTCTTTGTAAATTATATTCATCAAGTTTTTTGGCTAAGATTAAAGCCTTATCATAGTCTTTACATAGAAGCAGTTCAAGAGCTATATTGGGATCATCCATTCTGCCAGCAGCATTTATTCTTGGTGCCAAACCAAAAGAAATTTGCCCTGCATTGAGCTTTGCTTGCCCCGTATAGCCAGCTACCACCTTTAATGCTTGAAGCGAAATTCTTCTTGCTTCTGAAAGTTTGACAACGCCATTTTTTACTAAAATTCTGTTTTGTCCCAATAGTGGAACCATGTCAGCTATAGTGCCAAGTGCAACTAAATCAAGAAAATCACGCATATCGCATTTTGTATTGCTGATTTTTGATAAAGTATTATTTAAATGGCAAAGCAAATAAAATGCCACGCCAACGCCTGCAAGCTCTATGTCTTGTGCTAGTAAAGTGTCTGTTTTTTCGCATAGATGCGGATTAATAATAGCATCTGCCATTGGCAATTTTTCAGCTGGCGTGTGGTGATCGGTTATCACGACTTTTATATTGTGTTCTTTTGCAAGTGCTACGCTTTCTATATCTGAAATTCCGCAATCTACACTGATAAGAACGCGAATACCCTCATCAATATATTTTTTTAAAACTTCTTTATTGATGCCATAGCCTTCTTTTCTGCAAGGCAAATGATGCAAGACTTTATAGCCATGTTTTTCAAAGAATTCTATGCAGATAGCCGTGCCAGTGATTCCATCAGCATCGTAATCACCCCAAACAAGAATTTTTTCTTGTTTTTGGATTGCTTCACAAATTATATTGCTTGCTCTTTCCATTGAAGGCAGAAAGGTTGGAAAAAACAAATTTTTAACAGATGGATTAAGAAATGTTTGGATTAATTGTAACACTTCTTTATGTTTCTTTTCTTTAAATAATGAGTGCACGTGCGGATATTTTCTTGCAATACGCTTGAGCAAAATTTTAGTGAAAGGAAAGGTTAATTGAAGAAATTTTGCAATTTCTTCAACATCTTTTACTTCAAAATTATTTTCACTATACTTCCACTCTTTTGTCATTTTTCTGCTCTTTGTTTAAAAAATTAATGAAACATACCTTTTAATAAAGAACAATATATTATGAACTTTGTCCGCTTTTTTGCTCAAAAGCAGCTTGAGCGTTTTCTTTAATTGTGTCTATATCACCTTGCTTAATAATAGATTTTGCTAAAAGCCAGTCTAGCATTTTTAAAGCAATTGCATTACTTGTGTCAAAACCTAGAGCGTATTGTATTGATTTTAAACAATCTTCATACTGCGTCATTTCAAGATACACGCGAGCCATGTTTAAATGAAGATTTTCGTCTTCGCTACCCATTTCAACAGCTCTTTTGTAATAATCTAAAGCTCTGTCATACATTTTATTCTTACGTAAATTTATGCCAAATTCATTATATAAATGCTTGTGTTCTGGCGAAAAAGAAGCTTCTAAATTTGCAATACGCCCCAAAATATTATCAGCTTTTTCTTTATCGCCTTGTGCTAAATAGGTCAAACCAATACCAAAGTTTGCTCTTACATTTTCTTCATCTAAAGCAAGAGCAGCTTCGTATTCAAATTCTGCACTAAAATTTTCGCCTTTTTCTCTATGCGAATCACCAGCGTTAACTGCGTCATTTACTTCTTTTATTTTGGGATACACAGTTGAAGTGTAAAATTCTGGTTCAGGCTCAAATCTTTCAATAAGTTCTTCGCGTGTGATTTTCTTTTTTGCACCCATTGGCACATAATTGCTATTGAGCGACTGAACTGAAAGTTCATTTGTTGCTTCATCATGGTCAACGTACCAAAAAGTTTTTACAACTGTTTTTCTCGTTGTTGTACCTGTGCCAACCTTTCTCACTTCCTGAGAAGAAAAAACTCCGCGTATACGATCTTCGTTTTGCATAATAATCAAACCTTAGTTTGTTGTTTATTTATTACAATAATATGAACTCATTAGTGACTTAGCTTAAGGGGAGTTTTCCCCAAAAGCTCATTTGACAATTTGCAAATTAGCAGTCCGCTAATTTCATATTTTCTAAAATAAGTTCAGCTGCAGCAGCAGGATCAGCTGCCTTAGTTATTGGTCTGCCTACAACTATAAAGTCCGCACCTCTTTTTATTGCTTCACATGGAGTGATAACCCTTTTTTGGTCGCCAACATCGCCGTCTGGCATACGAATTCCAGGGCAGAGAGTAAGAAGTTTTGGGTGACGCTTCTTGATTTTTTCCACTTCATGGCCTGAGCAAACAATGCCATTCATGCCCCAATTATATGCTTCATCAGCTAATCTTTGTGCAATTTCTGAAAGATTGCCAGAAAAACCAGGGATTTCGCCTTGTGCTATACTTGTAAGAATAGTCACACCAAATAAAAGTGGCTTATGCTCTGCATCTTTTAAGCAATTCACTGCTTCTGTTATCATGCTTTCGCCACCAGGAATATGCAAAGTAAGCATATCGGCCTTATGCATCGCACCAGCTAAAACAGCGCCTTTTACTGTGTTTGGAATGTCGTGCAATTTCAAATCAAGAAAAACTTTGAACTTCATGCTTCTTAAAGTTTGTATAATTCTAGGGCCTTCTGTGATAAAAAGCTCAAGGCCAACCTTTACCCAATCAACCTTACCTTCAAGCTTTTGTGCCATTGTAATGGCTTCGTGCGGGTCGTTGAAATCGAGTGCTACAATCAATTCTGCCATGTTTTTTCCTTTATTTATAATTATTTACCAGCAAGCAATCTATTTAAAAAGTAGACATGCCTTTTTGGGTTTAACTTAGCTGTTATAATACAAGACTTTAGCTGTTGATAGGCTTGTTCTAAATCGTCATTGATAATCCATGAATTAAACCAATGCGACTGCTTTATTTCAGATTGTGCGTTTTTCAATCTTCTTAAAATCGCTTCTTCTGAATCTGTACCTCTTGTTCTTAATCTCTCTTCAAGTTCTGATAAACTTGGCGGAAAGAGGAAGACAAAATGCGCATCTGGCAATGCAAGTGAAAGCTGAGCAGCACCTTGAATATCAATATCAAAGAGCATATCAGCACCTTGAGAAATTCTATCTACTACTTCTTTTAATGGTGTGCCATAATAATTGCCGTGAACTTCCGCCCATTCAGCAAAGTAGTTTTCATAGATTTTCCTTTCAAATTCTTCTTTTGTAAGAAAGTGATAGTCTACACCGTCTACTTCATTTGCACGAGGTTCACGAGTAGTGCAAGAAATCGAAAATTCAAAATTTGGAAATTCTTGCAAAAGCTTCTTTGTTAAAGTGCTCTTTCCTGTGCCAGAAGGAGCTGTAATTACTAATGGAAAGCCTGTTTCTTTCATTATTCATCACCCTCATTTATTGTGTCTAATCTTTGCATAAGCGTTTCTGGTGAATTTGAAGATAGTATTAAATGGTTTGAATCTGTGATAATAAAGGAACGCGTTTTCTTGCCTTGCGTTGCATCTATTAAACGCCCTTCATTCTTTGCTTCTTCTCTAAGCCTACGCATAGGAGAAGAAAGAGGGTTTACAACTGCAACCACTCTTTGTGCTAAAACAAAATTTCCTAAACCAATTTTTACTACTTGATTTGCCATATACTATTGCTTTTATATAAATGTTTATTATTTACCTACACAGAAACTTTCGAATATCGCGTTTACGATGTCTTCCGTTACGATTTCACCTGTGATTTCGCCTAACAATGCAATGCTTTGCTCTAAATGAAATGCAAGTGCATCAGGTGGAACAAGTCCAATATTTACGCTAAACAAATTAAGTTCTTCCCTTGCTCTTTCAAGCAAATTTGCTTGCCTCAAATTTGGTGCAAGCTCGTTAGCATCAGGCATAGCAAGTGAAAGTTTTGAATGCATTGCTCTAGCTAAGTCGTCGATTCCTTTACCTTCTTTTGCTGATATTGGATATATCTCGTCCGAAAGCATCGACATTTCTTTTTTTATATTTTCTGTGAGTTCGATTTTATCACACTTATTCCAAATTTGCAAAACTGTTGCTTTTGGATTCACTTTGCGTAAAAATCCAAGGTGTTCTTTATCTTTTTCTAAATCTGAACTTGTATCTAAAAGATAAAGAATAATTCTTGCTTCTTCAAATAGTTTATACGCGGATTGTATGCCTTCAAGCTCTATAGAATCAGAGGTTTCTTCTTTCGCTCTAATACCAGCTGTGTCGACTAAACGTATTGGAATATCCTGAATTTTTAACACTTCTTCAATATAGTCACGTGTTGTGCCAGCTTGAGCTGTAACAATAGCCCTGTATCGCCCTAAAAGTGCGTTGAATAACGATGATTTACCAGCATTTACCTTACCAGCCAACACAACAAGAGAGCCATCTCGCCAAGGAGCTGTGCGTTCATAAGCTAAAAGAAGGCTTTCGATTTGTTCTTTTATTTCATGCACATCATTCACAAAAGGCTGTATGTCTGGCATTTCTTCTTCAGAAAAATCAAGTTCATACAATAAATATTGCATAGTGCTTTCAAGCTTTGCACGCAAGTCTTGAATTTTTTTACCTAATAAACCATTGAGTTTTGCTTCAGCTAGCCTTGTGCTTTCAAAAGAGGGTGCAGAAATAATTTCTGCTACCGCTTCAGCCTGGCTCAAATCAAGCCTGCCATTTAAAAAAGCTCTTTTTGTGAATTCGCCAGCACTTGCATGCTCTGCTCCATAGAAAAAGCAGGTTTTCAAAAGAGCATTTAATAAATGCGGATTACCATGACAATGCAATTCTACTGTTTCTTCAGCAGTGTAAGAATAAGGTGCACGCATATAGACAGCAAGGCCTTCGTCAAGCACATTTTTATTTTCATCAATAAAATTGCCATAATAAAGGTATCTTGCCTTATATTCTTTCACTTCTTTCTTTGGCACAAAAACTTGCTTTAAAATTTCAAGTGCTTTTTCGCCAGAAATTCTAATAATTCCTATACCGCCAGAAAGAGTTTGCGAATAAGCAGTTGCTATTGCTGCTATTGTTGACATATTAAATTCCAGAAAGTTCTTTTTCTATCATTTGTTTTAATTCAGCAGGAAGTTCAGGCATTGCCAATGCTTTTTCTAGTTCTATTTTTGCTTTTTCTTTGTCATTCAAAGCATGTAGATACACTATACCAAGATTATATCTTGCTTCAGCTGAATCTTTAATCTTTATTGCACGTTCAAAAGCAGCCACAGCTTCACTTGGTTCGTTTAGCTGAGCATGGGCAACACCTACAAGATAAGCTGCATCTGCACTTAAAGGATCAATAGTATTTGCTCTATTTGCAAAGTTTAATGTAGCAATTGGATCTTTTGCTTCGTAAAACAAGCGAGCTAAGTCAAGTAAGTTCTCAACATTATTAGGATCTTCTTTCATCTTCATCATAAGATCGCCAGCTTTTGTTGCAAACTCTTGTGACACATCAGGATTTGAAAAAAGTTGTGACATGTTCATCATATTCATTGAGCCATTGCTTGAACTCATTCCAGATCCCATGCCTTGTTTTTGCATTGCTTCTTTCATTGCTTGCGGAATTTCGTCAGGCATTTCTTGCGAATTCATAGGGATCTTTGTTGCTACTTGCTTGCTCGTATTTGCTTCTATACTATAATTTACCACACTAGCAATAATGCCAGCAATAGCGATAAAAAAGACTACTAATATTATTTTGCGTGAATTCATTTTTTAATCCTTATTTGTTAATTGGTCGATTTTCTTTTTCAAATCAGCCTGTTTTGTAAGTAGATAGGCAACATAAGCCCCAACACCAAGCCAAAAAGCAATATTTACATACATAAGTGCACTTGTACTATCCATAGTAATTTCCTTTATTTACAATTTAATTTATTAATTTTCGTAAAGATATTCTACCATTAATTCTTCAATCTTATCTTCTTGCATTTTTTGCATGCTTCTAAGCACAAGCAAGGAGAAAAATAAAAAGCCAAATGAAAGCACACAAGCAACAACAGTGTGAATCATTTCAGGCTCTAAGCCTATACCCTTGCTTGTAAATACGCTAGGATGAATTGATCGCCATAGCCTTGCTGAAAAAAAGACTAAGGGCACATCAGCAAAACCAACAATACCTACAACAGCAGCCATACTTGCGGCTTTTGGCGTTGGCATTGTGCGTATTGTCAAGTATCCTGCATAGATGAACCATAAAATCAAAGTGGTAGTCAAACGTGGATCCCAAGTCCACCACACATTCCATGAATTTTTACCCCATACCATACCTGTGATAAGAGTGAGCGTAGCAAAAAGCAAACCTATTTCTGCGCTTGCAACAGCAATGCTATCAAACTTTTTCTTCTTTGTTTTAAGATAACAAATACTTGTTACGCAATTTACAAAAAATGCAGCAAAAGCCCATAGTGCAAGGCAAAGATGATAGTAAAAAATCTTTTGAGCGAGCCCCATTGTTTGCTCTATAGGGGCGTATACATAGATGAGGTATTGGCAAAACGCAAAAGTAATACCAAAAAATAATGCAGAATACTTAGCAAGTTGTATCATTATAATTACCTTAATTTATTATGAATTTTCAGCTGTATAAATAAATGGAAATAAAATCAATGCCATTGAAACAAATAGTGCGTCAAAACAAAGTGCAATCAAAAACCATTGGCTTTCGAATAATGCCCAAAGCCCCTGTGTTTCTTGAGAAAAAAACATGAAAAATATTTCAATTCCAGCCAATAAAAGCGGTGTTAGTAGAGGAAAAAGAATAATACTTAACAAAGATTCCTTTCCTGTTTGCAAGCTTGCCAAAGCTCCTAACAAAGAACCGCAGGCCACCATTCCTATGTCAACAATAAATAAAAAAAGCAGAAGTTCAGCTAAGCCAGCTACAAGCACGGCTTGGCAAAATATCATTAAAGCAAGAAAGAAAAGCACTTGCGACATAAACATAAAGATTAAGCCACAAATTGCCTTTGACAGCCAAACATACTGTATCGAAAAAGGCATTAAATGCAAAGCATTTTTTGCCTCGTTTTGTTCTTCGATTGCATGCAAATTATTGAAAATCAAAACCATTGAAAATATTGACGAAAGCCAAAATAAAGTGGCATTTGCTTTTTGTGAGGCTT
Source organism: uncultured Desulfovibrionaceae bacterium (assembly GCA_964369985.1). Taxonomy (GTDB): domain Bacteria; phylum Desulfobacterota; class Desulfovibrionia; order Desulfovibrionales; family Desulfovibrionaceae; genus CAYJAZ01. Next base: position 10,617 of record CAYJHN010000016.1, read on the forward strand.
TTTGCCCTATTTCTTGCTAAAAACAAAGATGAGTAATAAACCAAGTATAAGAGCTTGCCCTAAACCACCGCCACGCATAAAGAAAAGCATAAAATCTTTTTTAATAAGAAGAAAAAGAGGAGATTTTTTCATTTTTTACTTTAACTCCCTATTTTCTGCATATGCATGCTTTTGTTTTCTAAAATATGTACATAATCCGCAAAAGCTTTGTCGTTTTCAACATCGTGTGAAATCCAGAAAATGCTTGCCCCATCTTCTTTTGCTTCGAGCATTTTTTCAACAAGCAACTTTCTTGCCTGTACATCTAAGCCTGTGCTAGGTTCATCTAAAAGGTAAAGTTTTGGTTTTTGTGCAAGCAGTCTAGCTAAGGTGAGCTTTTGCACCATTCCACGCGAAAAAATTCGCACTTTTTCATGGGCAAATTTCGCTAGCGACAAAGATTCTAAAATATCCATATACTCTTGTTTTGAAAGAGCTTTTTGAGATATAAGACTATGCCAAAATGTGAGATTTTCTAAGGCTGTAAGCTCTGGGTATAAAAAAGAGGCATGAGCTAAATAGCCAAGTTCAGAAGGCTGTAAATTTGTTTTTATATTTCCTGCATCTGCTTCCATTAAACCAGCAAGAATTTTGAATAATGTGCTTTTTCCTACGCCGTTATTTCCCTGCAAAAGATGAAGAGACTGGGGATAAATTTCAAAATCCACATTCTTAAATAACAGCCTAGAGCCGAAATTCTTTGCGAGTTTTTTTGCTGTAAGCACTTTATTTCCTTTTAATTAAAGCAAACCTTGCTTTGCTGCATTTAAATGTCTGTAGGCTTTATCAGTTGCCATTCTGCCCCTAGGCGTTCTTTTTAAATAGCCACATTGTATGAGGTAAGGTTCGTAAATATCTTCTATTGTTCGCAATTCTTCAGAAACTGCCACAGCTAAAGTTTTTGCACCCACAGGGCCGCCGTCATAATGATTTATAATAACAGAAAGAATGTGCCTATCCATTGAATCAAGGCCTTCTTCGTCAATATCTAAGCGAATTAATGCATTTTTTGTGATATCAAGTGTTACTTTTGCTTCTTTATCCATGCCTTTAACTGCGGCAAAGGCAAAGTCTCTCACGCGGCGAAGTAAACGGTTAGCTATTCGCGGAGTTCCTCTTGAGCGTTTGCCAATTTCTAAAGCCGCTTGGCTTTCAATAGGCAAATTAAAAATGCGTGCTGCTCTTTGTACTACTAAGGAAAGTTCTTGTGGTGTGTAAAATTCTAAGCGTGAAATTATGCCAAATCTATCACGAAGAGGTGAGGATAAAAGCCCTAGTCTTGTTGTAGCTCCAACTAGTGTAAAAGGCTCTATATCTAGCTTTACCGTTCTTGCTGCTGGCCCTTGCCCTATAACTAAATCGAGTTTAAAATCTTCCATTGCAGGATAAAGAACTTCTTCAACAGTGATTGGCATTCTGTGGATTTCGTCCACAAATAAAATGTCATTTGTGTTGAGATTTGTCAAAATCGCAGCCAAATCGCCTGAACGTTCAAGCACAGGGCCAGAAGTTGTAACAAGGTTTACACCTAGTTCCGACGCGATAATGCTCGCTAAGGTTGTTTTTCCAAGTCCAGGATTTCCGTAAAACAAAAGATGATCTATAGCTGTATTTCTGTCTTTTGCCGCATCAATATACACACGCAAGTTCGCCCTAAGCTCTTCTTGACCAATAAAATCTTCAAGATGCTGTGGGCGAATATGCTCTTCGTAATTGTTTGCGGTAAAATCTTTCATATTCATAACTATTTAGCACCTTTTGCTAATTGCTTAAGCCCTGCCCTGATAGCCGCTGTCACGTCGTAATCTGGATTTTCTTTCAAGATTTCTTTCAATATTGGACGCACTTCATCTTCGGCATAGCCAAGGTTGACAAGGCCTGCTGTTGTTTCATTCAACACTTTTGAAGCTTCGGCTGTTGGCAAAGCTATTTCAGAACTTGAGCCTTTAAGTTTATATTGCAAATCAAGGAATATTTGCTGAGCACCTTTTTTACCTATGCCAGAAACCCTTGTTAAAGCCATAGAATCAGAATCCACGACCATTTCACGCAATTCGTTTGGGCTAAAAGTAGAGAGTATGGCAAGGGCTGTTCTAGCACCTACCCTATTTATTGAGGTAAGTATAAGAAATGTTTGTCTTTCATCCCAAGTAGGAAAGCCAAAAAGCTCAGCCGTGTCTTCACGCACTACATGCACAGTATAAAGGCAAACAGTATCGCCCTTAGTTTTAAGGCTGGCAAGAGCATGCGTTGGTGCAAAAACTTCATAGCCAACACCACCTTGCGTTAGAACAATCACAGAATTTTCTGTATGCTCTAAATATCTTCCCTCAATATAAGCAATCATAACAAACCTTTAGCCTTAGTCAGCTTTTTTGAGTAAGAGCCCACTTTCTGTTTTGAAAACTTCAACTTTAAATTGATGCATAAGGCCTAGAAGTGGTCTACCAAAAAGGAAAGGCAGAAGTTCTGGCTTGATTTTTGCTTTTTCAACAACTAATTCTCTAAAAGACATATCAAAAGTGATAATTTCTGAAAGTTCTTTTTTCGCATTTTCTTCTTCATTTAATTTTACCACACATTCAGCTACTCTTGCTAAGTCACAACCATTTGAATGAGTTTGAATAAGCTCTTCCCACCAATCAGGGCTTTTTGTGTATTCGATAATTTGCTTTCTTGTTTGTCTGCCATCTGCTGGAAGTGCGAGTAAAAATTCAGGATTTTTACAAAATAAAGCTCTACACTCTGCTGGGTGTTTACCGTGAAGAGCACAGGCTGATTTTTTGTGTTTTGTGATTAAAAAGCGGCAAGTCCAATCGTGTTCTTGAGCTGAAATAGCAGGTGAAATTTTTACAACATCTACCTCTAATGGCACAACTTTTTGTAAGGATTCATCTCTTACAAATTCGCCAGGGCGGTAGGTTATTAAGTCTTCTAGTCTGAGCACATTATCAGCCAATAAATGCAAGTCTTTATCATGAATAGCTGGGCCACCTTTACGGCAACAAGTGCCACATTGATCACAGCTTTTATCGTTTGAATCTGTTTTAATTTGTGTATTTTCTAAAGCCACAATAAGTCTCCAAAGTTAATTTAAAAGAAACTAACAGAAGATAACATTTTTTACAAGCCTTCATAAAAGCCTTAAAATCCCCCTAAAATCGCTTGCCCCTAGCATAAAAATAGTCTAAATTAAGCAGAGAAAATTTATTAAACAAACACAATTAAAAAGCAGAGATAGACATGAATATTCAAGAAAGCATAATTCAAATGGCAAAAGAAGCAAAGAAGGCCTCGCGTTTTCTTTCAAGAGCAAGTGGTAAACAAATTTCAAATGCACTTGAAATTCTTGCAAAACTACTTACTCAAGAAGAAGAAATTCTTATCATTGAAAGCAATAAAGATATTGAAAAAGCTATAGCAAAAAATATGTCGGTGCACGATAGGCAGCGCTTGCAATTAGACAAAAAAGTCATACAAGAAATGGCTGATGCCTGCATATATGCGGCAAATTATCCGCACCCCATAAATGTCACAGAAGAGCAATGGCAAAGACCAAATGGCCTTGTTGTTGGCAAGATGCGAGTTCCACTAGGCGTTATTGCAATAATTTACGAATCACGCCCAAATGTTACTATTGATGCGGCTATTCTCTGCCTAAGAGCTGGCAATGCGGTTATCTTACGTGGTGGTTCAGAAGCTCTGCACGCAAATACTGCCCTTGCAAAGCTTTTGAGCAAGGCTCTTGAACAAGCAGGACTTCCTGAAAAGGCTGTGCAAATTGTGCCAACAACAGATCGTGAAGCTATTCATGTTTTATGTAAACTCCATGAATATATAGATGTTCTTATTCCGCGTGGTGGCGAAAGCCTTATAAGAGCCGTAACCGAGCAGGCAACCATGCCTGTACTCAAGCACTTTAAAGGTGTTTGCCATCTTTTTGTTGAAAGTAGTGCGAAATTAGACGAATGTATTGAGCTTATTGTCAACAGCAAAGTGCAAAGGCCTTCTGCTTGCAATGCATTAGAATGTTTACTTATTCAAAGCAAAATTGCCCAAGAATTTTTGCCAAAAATACTTCCTGTATTAAAAGCAAATGATGTAGAAATGCGTTTATGTTCACGCTCTTATGCTATGGCAGACGCATTAAAACTTCTTTCTGACAAAACAATAAAGGCTCAAGAGGCTGACTTTGGCGAAGAATTTCATAATCTTACACTTGCTGTGAAATTAGTGGATTCCTACGAAGACGCTATAGAGCATATACAAAATTACGGCTCGAATCACACTGAGTGTATTTGTACACAAGACATTGACTTAGCTAATGCTTTTCAAAAAGATGTTGACGCTTCCTTAGTTTTAGTAAACACTTCCACACGTTTTAATGACGGCGGACAGCTTGGATTAGGTGCAGAAATTGGAATTTGCACTTCAAAATTACATTCTTACGGAGTTATGGGCATAAAAGAGTTGACAACAACAAAATATGTCGCACAATCTCAATATGTTACAAGAGATTAATATGAATAAAGCAGTTTTTTTTGATAGAGACGGCGTGCTCAATCACGACTATGGCTATGTATATAAAATTCAAGATTTTTTTTGGATGCAAGGAGCAAAGGAAGCTATCGCTCTTTGTAAATCTAAGGGTTATAAAGTTTTTGTTGTGACAAATCAATCAGGTGTGGCACGCGGCTTATACAAAGAAGATGACATACAAAAATTGCACGCACATGTGCAAGAAGAATTAAAAGAAATCAACACATCAATTGATGATTTTGCCTACTGCCCTCACCATCCAGAAGGAAAGGTTGAGGCATACACAAAGAAATGCGAATGCAGAAAGCCAGCAGCAGGTATGATCCTCGATTTAGCAAAGAAGCATGATATTGATTTATCACAATCATTTATGCTTGGCGACCATGTTCGTGATGTAGAAGCAGCACAAAATGCTGGTATGCAAGGATATTTATTCAAAGAAATTGACACCCTAGAATTTATAAAAAAGATTTTTGAAGAGAGAAAAGAAGACTAGCTTGTCTTTTTAAATTTTATTTTTTTGCCTTCGGCGACCAAAGGAGCTTAGCCCCTTTGGAAACCCAA
>CAYJHN010000016.1:15768-16740 GCA_964369985.1 uncultured Desulfovibrionaceae bacterium
AAGCAATAGGTTCTGGCTAAAGATTTTTTTATTTTTTTTTCATTTGCGAAAAAGTGACTTTAAACTGTTTGTTTCGTCACTCTTGTGAGGATTTTGTGCTGAAAGCCAAAATCTATATATTAAAAGGAGAGTTAGCATGACTATAGGAAAAATTGGTTTTATTGGTTTTGGAAAAATGGGTTCAGCTATAGCTAAGGGCTTAGCAAATCAAGGAAAAACTATTTATGCTTACGATCCTATAAAAGAATATGTAGAAAATGAATACTACCAATCTTTTGAAGAAGTAATAAAGAAGTCAGATCTTATTATTCTCGCAACAAAGCCGCAATATATATGTGAAAGCATTGAAAAAGCATTGCCATTTATTTCAAAAAATCAAATTATTCTTTCTATCGCGGCTGGCATAAGCATGCAGGAAATGCTTGATACTGCTGACAAAAAAGTGGCTATTATACGCTCTATGCCAAATTTGCCTGCTTCTGTTGGTAAGGGTGTTTTTGCACTTTGTTTTGAAGATATCTTACTTGAAGAAAATCAAAAAACACAAGTGCTTGAACTTTTTAATTCTATTGGTTCAGCTCTTGTGCTTAAAGAAGAAGAAATCGACGCTTTCACAGGCTTGGTCGGCTGTGGGCCTGGTTTTGTTTTTCATTTAATGGAAGGATTTTATCAAGCTGCTGTCACAATGGGCTTTAGCCATAGCGATGCAAGAGAACTTACAACACAAACATTTATTGGTTCTGCTGAACTTGCTGAGCAAAATAAAGCTTCATTTTACGACTTAAAACAAGCTGTATGCTCGCCTAAAGGCGTCACCATCATGGGAGTAAACCACTTAGAAGAAAGAGCGGTTAAATCAGCAATTACGAATGCAATATTAATTGCTGCAAAGAAAATATAATGTGAACGTAGTGAACAAAGACTTTAGCGAGCGAAGCAAAAACGACGTTTTTTGCAAGCGAGGTTTCGTCC
>CAYJHN010000017.1:0-13418 GCA_964369985.1 uncultured Desulfovibrionaceae bacterium
CCGTATACTCACTTAGCAGGCGAGCTCCTTCGGCCGACTCGGACACCGCTCCACAACAGAAATTCTTATAAGATAAAAATCAAGGACTTGTCAAGTCTTAATTTCCTAAATATAAAACTTTCTTTTTTAAGATAAAAAGTAAATTCACTTATTTTGTGACACATTTTAGCATTTTATAGCCTTCTTTAAAGAGGAAATTGGCTTTATCGTCTGCAACAATTTCTTCTACAATGCCCACACCAAAAACTGAATGATCAACACTATCACCAAGTGAAACCTCTGCATCCATTCTGTATTTTTTAGGTTCTGCATAGGTTTTCATCAATTTCTTTTTCCATAAACTTTCTAATTCAAATGCGTCTAAATTTTTCTTAACTTTCGTTTTCGCTTTGCTTTGACTGCTTAAAAACGAATTAGATGAACTAGATGGACTTGGCGAATTAGTGTAGGCATTTTTTTTACCTACTTCCTCAACCACCTTGCCTCTTTCTTGGTTTGAGCGAACACTCACAACCGATGCGCTCTCTTTCTTTTTCTGCCCTGCTGGTGCGTAATATTTATGCACGCTCTTACACGCAGCACATTCTACCTTAACAGGCACATCATTCATAACAACAATAACAACATGGCCCGTCGTGTCCTTACAACGTGAACAGCGTGCCTCAATGCGTTGCCCTGCAACAAAAGACATATTAACTCCTTATGTCAATTTGATATATTTTCTCTCACAATGGCAATCAAAGCCATAATTTGCGCTTCATGCTCTTTGGCTGAAAGCCTTGAACAAAAACGTGACACACTATTCAAATTTTTTACAATGCATCTATCTGTGAGATCTACTCCGCTTTTGATATCAAGTTCGTAAGCGGTAAGATTTGAAGGATAAATTGAAGATAAATATTCCAATTCATTATTAACTTGCGTACTACGATCAACGGAGTATATAGCTGAAATATTGTATCTATCTTCAAGAATTTCTTTCCTGTTGAATAAAAAAGCAAAAGAGGGTTCTATAACAAAATAATTTTTTATATATGGATATAAAGTTGAAGCGTATTCATCTGCAATAAGCTCTTGTATTTTATTATCTTCTACTACTTCTACTAGCTCTTCTTTTTCTTCTTCGTTATTTTTTACATTTCTTCTATTTCTGTTTCTATTTTTTCTCTCTTCTTCTTCTTTTGCTTTTTTCTCTGCTTCTTCTCGTGCATTTTCTTTTTTAAGATAGTCTAAGCCATATTCTTTGACATTAATATGCCCTTCAACATCTGCAAGAAGGCGAAAAATTTGTTGATTTATAGGTGCGTTACAATAAGGATCATCTTCATACTTTCTACAGAAATTTCTATAATTTCTTGTTTCTACCTTATCACCATGCAGTAAAAAAGGAGCAAAAGCAGTGTCTTCAAAGGATAAAATTGAAATAGTGTTGGCATTAATCTTAAATTTTTTCATCTTACGCACATATTCAATGCTTTTAATGATTTCATCTGCCCTGGAAGGATATTGGTATGCTGTCATCGTTTTTTGCATATTTGACCAATTATCGCCATTATGCGTGAGATTAACAACTAAAAACCCAGCCTTCGCTAGAGCATAAGAAAGCTTTGAAAAAGAATATCTATCTGCATAAGTAGGTGGAGATAAGAGAATTAAATCGTATTCTCTATCTAAAGTTTTTGGCTTTCTTGTTGTAACATAAAAAGAATCGCCACCACTATATAATTGCTTTGAACTTGAACGCGTTATTGTTGGATACCATAGCGATAATTCAATAAATTTGCCCTCTTCTGTTGGAATATATGCACATTCAAAAGCAACAAAGGCAGCAGACTGCCTAGCCATTGCATTATAAGTAAAGCACATAAATACAAGTGCAAAAATAAAGAGCTGTCTTAAAAAGTTCATAAAAAACTATAAATTACCTTGCTTTACTTCTGTCCATAAAGCATCTTTTTCATCAAGGCTTAGTTCTTCAAAATTAAGTCCACGCAAGAGTGCTAGTTTTTCCATTGCTTCAAAGCGAGCCAAAAAGCGATTTGTTGCAAAGTCTGTTGCATTAGCAAGCTTAATGCCTTTTCTTCTGCCAAGTTCAACAAGTGAAAAAACCATATCGCCAAGTTCGTGTTCTATTTTTTCTTGGTTTTTTTCTTGCAAAGCGTCAAAAAGTTCTAGCCATTCTGCTTCTACTTGTTGTTCAACTTCTTCGTCTGTTTCCCATGTAAAGCCAGCTTGAGCTGCTTTTGAGTGAATGCGGTAAGCCTTTGTTAATGGTGGAACTTCTCTTACTAAAGAAGAAAATACGCCTTTAGGAGCATCAGTATTGTCAGCTAATTTTTCTTCTTTTTTTATCTTAGCCCAATTGTCTATCAACTCTTGTCTATTATTTATTTTTACATCACCAAAAACATGCGGATGCCTTCTTATCATTTTTGCTGACGCAGAGTTGAGAGCATCGGCAAAATCAAACTTCCCTTCTTCGGCATAACGGTTTGCAACAAAATAAATATTAAAAAGCAAATCGCCCATTTCATCAACAATATGACCTGTTTTGCCACTACGTATAGCGTCAATACATTCAAAGCATTCTTCAATAATATATTCAGCCATACTAATAGCTGTTTGTTCTCTATCCCACGAACAGCCTGTTTCAGGATCGAGGAGTTTTTCTACAACATCGTGAATACGCTCAAGAGCGTCTTGCGTTTTTTCTTTATTATACATAATTATACCAATTTTATTCTAAAATATTTTGTACATTTTCAGGAAGCTGACTAATAAGATATTCAACTGCATCTGTGAAATATGGAATAGAGTAAGAGCTGCTTACAAAGGAATAGGAATCAAAATAATTCACTGCCAAATAAGTAAGCACAGCACATACTAAGAATGCTTTGATAAGGCCAATAACAGCCCCAAGCAAATGATCTAAAAAGCCTAAGAAAATTAAATCTAAAAGATTTCTTATAAAAAATGCAAGCAAAGCCGCTAGAGCACCGCAACCAAAGATAATTATAGCAAAACTTAAAATTGGCTCCCACCCAGTAGGGAGAGTGAAAGGAAGATAGTTTATAAATTCTGTAGAATAGTTTATAGCAAGATATGTACCGCCAATCAAGCCTACTAAACCAATAAGTTCTGTAACCGCACCACTAAAAGCACCGCGTATAACAAAATATAAAAATATAACCGCAGCTACAATATCAAAATTAATTTCCATGTAATTTCACGCACCAATGCAAAGTTTAGATTTTATCGCAATATTTAAATAAATATTTTATATCTTAAACATTTTAAATTTTAGGGTTATTAAAAACAGTTTCAATTGCGTTTTCTATTGCAATTTCAATGTCTTTATGAAAAACTTGCCCATTCATAACTATTGTGCCTTTGTGTGCATATTTTGCTGGCAATTTATTCAAGGCCAAGGCATATACATCTTGCAAGTCTTTTTCATTAAAGGTTGCTAACTTACTTTCACCATCTTCAATCATAGTTATCATTTTTTTTTGTACAGCTTTTTCAGTTCTGTTGCTTACTCTGCTAAAACCATTAAAGATATCTTCTAAGCTCATAATAGCCCCCCATACATAACGATAATTTATTATAAAAGAATATCATGCCTTTGTAAAGTATTCTTCTCATAAAGAAAATAATTTACAAAGGCATCTAACTAGCTAAAATAATAAAATTATGCCATAATCTCTTCTTTTTTAACTGCTTCTGATTTTATTCTATCAAGCAATACAGAAAGAGCTTCTTTTACATTTTCACGAATATCGCCAGCAACAATTAAATAAAGCAAATCGTCTGATGGTTTAAACTCACCTTCAAAGGCATGCGCAAAGGCTTTAAACACGCCAGGCATTTTTTCAATTTCTTCACAAATTTCTTGAATACGTCTATGGTTTGGTTGCACTTTTACCGATAAGACTTTAGAATGGTCCTTACGAGACCAATCGCGGACAACGCCATTGTGAACAAGAATCATACCAACATTTTCAGCAAAACCAGGCAATTGCTTGATTTCAGCAAGTTTTTTATTAATATCCATTATGTATATCTCCTTATAATAATGTAATTTTTATAATAAGTCTTTTAATAGGTGTAACATGCAAGAACTTTCTCTACTCATTAAATCATTTGATAATCTACAAGAATCAAACGTAACCATCTCAGCTGAGGGCTACGCACTTTGGATTTCTTGGATTGATGAGTTAAGCCCACATGTCACTCAAGCTTTTCAGGATTATGGCGGAGTTTTAGTTAAAAGAGAAAGTGGGCAAAGTATTTGGTACTTTTTTTCTACAGAAATCCTTTTAGCCCTTTCAAAACTTTCTATTTGGGCTAATTACAATCCTGTTTCACTTTCTGCTCTTGCCTTTCCAGCAAGCTTGCAAGTTGATGCCAAGAAGTCGCTTTCCCTTTCAATAGACAAAGAACTTCAGCAGCAATCTATTTCAACGCTTTATAACAAACTCACTATACTAGTTCACCCAAAATTGCAAGAACAAGCTGCACACATTCCAGGCATAGAATACAATACAAAAATAAATCTTCACGATGAATTTCTTTTTCCTGCAAACGAACTCGCTAAAATCTCATGGGCTACTATTACTGTAAACCCGCGCATGCCTTATGCTTCTTCACAGGGTTGGTATGCTTTGGTTCATCCACTTGGCAATCAGTTTGACAAAAAATTCCAAGCTGGTTGGCGTAGTATGTTTTATGAAATTGAAGAAGTGCTAAGAAGATTAAATTTGAAATACAGCATAAGTGAAAACTATCTTATGTTTCCTATCGAATCTCTTCAAGTGCTTCGTGAATGGACAAAATCATTTACTAAAATTGTTTTTAGCATGAAAGACAATGATCCTGAAAAATACTGGCCTTGTGTAAGTGTATTTGTTGATAAAAAAGGGCGCAATTTTAATCCAGAATTAGCCCATAAAATTCCTATTAAATGGGATACGCTTTCACCAAACTTTCCTTATATAAACTACAGAAATGCCTTTTTACTTGGCAGAGAATTTCAAATTCAGGATCTTCATTTTGCCACTGGCAAAAGCTCTATGGATAATTGGTGTACGGTTATTCATGCCGATTACTCTATGGCTGCAAATAAAATTGCTGTACTTTTACCTTCTAAATTTACAGTTGGTTCAGACTTGCCTTGTTTTTATTGCGGTATAAAAACCCACGATGCAGCAAGTTGTCCTACAAGAAATTTGAATGACGCTGATAAGGATTTTTGGCAGAATTTCAATGATATAGACATTGATCAAATAAATTCAGCCTTTCTTTCTATTGAAGTTTTACTTACAAAGAATGGCAACTCAGCCTATAAAGATATTTTAAAGCAAGAAGACGCTGTTTCACGCGTGCTTATGGGCTCATTTAATATCAATAATATTATGCAATTACGCTCAGTTTCTCGCATTTGGCTTTTAAACGATAAAGATATCAATGCCGAACCTGAACCAAATGTTTATAGAGAAAACAGCCCTTGCTGGAATTATTTAGAAAAATTAAAAAATGCCAAAATAGATGAAGTTCGCAATATAGAAAATGAAGTAATGCACGCTATTAGCTCATCACCTAGAGACTGGAGACTTAAGTCTTTACTTGGTTTTATCTATGTAGAAAGAGGCGATTTTTCAAAAGCTTTACAAATTTGGAAGGAAGCAGAATCTCAATCAAGTGCACTCGTGCATCAAGCTTGGCACTATTTTTTACAAGCAAGAGTGCATGAATTACTTGCAAAGTATGAGCAAGCTCTTGAACTGTATGCAAGTGTAAAAAAACTTTTGCCTACATGGAATTTGCCTGAATATAGAAGGCTTGTATGTAATGTAAAAATGGGCTTTGCAGAACAAGTTCAAGATCAATTTATTAAAATGGTTATTGGCGAAAAAGAAATATTTAACCGTATTATTCTTGATCCTGAACTTGAAAGAGGGCATTTTCCTATAATGACAGCTCTTTACCCCCTTTGGCTTAATTCCTTAGAGCAAACAGCTGTTGAAAAAGCAAAACTTACGGATCTTTTAGCTAATGTTAATTTATGGTTTTTGCCAGAGCATCCTATAGCTGCGGGCATAAGATTAAAAATTGAAGAATTAATCCATTCGCTTGAAGTAAAAAACTATATAGCAATTCAAAATATTATCAAAGTTAGACCAGAAATTGAAGAAAATCTAAACGCGTTAAAAGAGAAAGAACTAAAAGAATTAAAAGAAAATTATAAAAATTACCTTGCCCAACTTGAAGTGATTCGTGACGAAGCATCGTGGTTTCCTTTCCCAACAGTTTTAACTGAATTTAACCAAAACTTTAATGATTGTGCCTCTATATTATCATGGGCATTTAATTCAGATTTTAAAAACCCTGAAGCATTTAGGCAAGCACAAGGATATATTGAGGTTTTAGACGAATCAATAGAAAAATTAAGAGGAAAACTCAAATTTATTTCAACAGTAAGAGATGCTACTCTTTTCTTTCTTTTACTGTCAAAAACCTTTATATTAATTGAAATTATTGGTTTAATTCTCGGTTTCCTTGCAATTCCTGCTATTTTGTTCTATGGTAACAAAATAGGACTTTCATGGTTGCAACAACTTGTTGCTAACAATTACTGGGAATTACAACGTGTTTTAATTGCTGTTATTTCTACTTTCGCACTTGGGATTGCTATTATGCGTTCATCTCTTATTTTTGATAAAAGAAGAGAGCAAATGCTAGAAAATGCTAAAACTCAGCGTGAACAAGGTCAACAACAGCGTCTTGCACGCATAAAACGTGAAAAAGCAGAAGAAAATAAAGCGATACAGGGCGAGCAAAGCGAAGAAGTAGATGTGAGCGAAAGCAAATAGCTTTTTTTCTGCCTCCATATATAAGGAAAATATGTTTAAAAAAACTTTGATACAATTTTTATTAAAGCTCTTTTTTCGAGTCACTGTTTCTGGTCTTGAAAATTATCCACAAAACAAAGAAAAAATCCTTTATATTATAAACCCTTCTTCCTTGCTAGATCCCATTCTTCTTTCAGCATTTTTGCCAAAGAAAATAGCATATATTGTGGATAAAGGCATAGCAAAAAAATGGTATCTTCGCCATTTATCAGTGCTTGCAACAGTAATTGAAGTTGACTTCTCTTCTTCTGTTTCGACAAAAAATATTATTCAAGCACTTGAAAAACATGAACATTGCATGGTTTTTCATGACAGACAATTCGACACAAACCCACATCTTATGCAAATTTATGAAGCTACAGCCTTTATTACCACAAAAACAAAGGCAAAACTTCTACCTGTGCTTATTGAAAATGCCCAATATTCATATTTTTCTTACTTTTACCACAAAATAAGACTACAGCTTTTTCCTAAAATTCATATAAAAGTTTTACCTATTCAAGAAGTTGAGCAAACTTCTTCAAATTCTAATAAGGAAAACAGAAAGTTACTCGCCTCTCAATTACATTCTTTAATGTCATTATTACGTTATCAATCAAACGACATTGACGTAAGTATATTCGACAAGCTAAAAACAGCAATTAAAATCACTGGTAAGAATAAAGTTATTGCAGAAGATCAAGACAGAAACCCAATAACTTACAAAACTTTCTTTTTAAAAATGCACGCTCTTGGCATGGCTTTAGATAGCTATATTCCACAAGAAAAAAGAGTGGGCTTTTTACTTCCAAACTCTTTGGCTGCTGCTGTTGCGTATTTTGCTATTTTATCCCATAAGCGTACACCTGCAATGCTCAATTTTTCTGCGGGAGTAAAGTCAATTATAGCTGCATGTCAAACTGTGCAATTAAAGTATATTGTTTCTTCACGAAAATTTATTAAATTAGCTGAATTACACGAATTAGAAGAAAGTCTTATAAAAGAAGGCTATAAATTCATCTACTTAGAAGATGTCGCAAAAAATATTTCTACAAAAACAAAGCTACTTGCACTTGCAAAGACAACTTTCTTGACAGTGCCAAAAATAGACACAAATTCTGCATGCGCTATTTTATTTACTTCTGGTTCAGAAGGCTTGCCAAAAGCTGTTTTCATGTCGCATAGAAATGTGAATGCAAACCATGCACAAGTGCTTTCCATAGTTACAATTACATCTTCTGATAAATTTTTCAACTGCTTACCTATGTTTCACACCTTTGGGCTTACTGTTGGCACCTTGCTACCCATGCTTCATGGCATACAGCTCTTTTTATATCCCTCTCCTCTGCATTACAGAATAGTACCACACTTATTTTATGAAACATTATCAACATTTATATGCGGAACAGACACTTTCCTCTCAGGCTATGCAAGATACGGCAAACCTTTTGATTTTTTCAATGCACGCTACATTATCGCAGGTGCTGAAAAATTACGCGAATCCACATTACTAAGCTATACAAATAAATTTAATGTTATACCTTTAGAAGGTTACGGTGCTACAGAAACCTCACCCGTACTTTCAGTCAACACGCCTGCAAACAAAAGAAAAGATAGTGTTGGCAAGCTTTTACCTGGTATTGAATATAAATTACTCGAAGTTGAAGGCATACACGAAGGCGGAAATCTTTGTGTGCGTGGCGATAATGTCATGCTTGGCTACATGTATCACAGTAAGCCAGACCTTTTAGTGCCACCAGAAGAGGGTTGGCACGAATTAGGCGACATTGTTGATGTTGACAAAGAAAATTACATTTACATCAAAGGCAGAGCAAAAAGATTTGCAAAAATTGGCGGTGAAATGGTATCTTTTGCAGCTGTAGAGAACGCTTTAGCTCCTATTTTAGCCGATGCTGTCTATGGTATAGTTTCAGTTACGCATGAGAAAAAAGGCGAATTTTTAGTACTTATTGTTGAAAACAGCGATATAACGAATGGCAAAATTGCTACGCATTTTGCAAAAAATGGAAATCCTAGCCTTTGGATACCAAAACTCATTATTCATGTAGATGAAGCTCCTGTACTTGGTTCTGGCAAGTTTGATTATTCTAAAGCAAAGCAAATAGCACAAGAAAAAGCCACGAATTAAGTATTTTTGCGCTTTTCATGCAAATAAACATTTTAAGAAAATTACTGAATCGAAGAAATATATCGAAGAAATATTATGACAATAGCTATAAACAAACTCTACTTTCTTTTTTTAGGCGCATTTGCTCTCTTTCTTGGTTCACCAAACCCTTTTTATCATTTACCTTTAGTAGTTTTGTTTTACCCAGCTATGCTCTTTCTTATAGCAAAAAACTCTTCTACGGCTAAAGAATCCTTTATATACGGTTTTTTCACTTCTGCACTTGGAGCTAGCATGGCTATGTATTGGCTTGCTATTCCTGTGTATGAATACGGAAAATTTCCCCTCATACTTGCTATACCTGTGCCTATATGCATGGGGCTTTATCTTGGCTTATATGGCGGAATTTATTCTTATGTTATACAAAAACTCAAGCATTGCTCTGATAGAAAACTTATTTTCTTTACTTTCTTTTTTTGGTTCTTTTTAGAATGGTTTCGCTCATGGTTTTTAACTGGCTTTACTTGGCTCAATATAAGTGCTGCTCTTTCGGCTTTTCCTTTGCTTGTGCAAGGAGCAAGCCTTATTGGTATGACAGCTCTTTCAGCCTATTTTGCTATGCTTGGCGTTGCCTTAGTTTCAAATTCACGCATTAAATGGCTTGCAAGCTTGCTTATTATTCTACCTCTTTTATTGACTACTGCATTTCCATCTGCTTACTCTTCTTTTACTCGTGTATTATCTACTCTTTCTTTTGAAAGAGAAAAAGAAAATGAATGGCAAAATATTCTTATTGTGCAAGGCAATTTAGACCAAGCTGTAAAGTGGGATGAAGAAATTCAAGAACATACAATAAGTAAGTATCTTCAACTTAGTCTAAAAGGCCTTATAGAAGCAGAGAATCAAGATAAATTAAAAATAGATTTGATTGTCTACCCTGAAACAGCTATGCCTTTTTTCTTACAAGATAAAAAAGAATATCTACAAAGATTTCTTGATTTTAGCAAAGAACACAATACAGCCCTTCTGATTGGCGGCATTTCATACGATTTCAATCAAAATCTACAGAAAAAACAGTACTATAATTCAGTTTTCTTAATAAAACCAGACGATACATTATCAGAATTTTTTGATATTGATCTTTATAAACCACAGTCTTATTCAAAACAACATCTAGTACCCTTTGGCGAATATGTGCCTGATTTTTTAATGGCAATTCCTTTTCTTTCTGCTCTTTTGCAAGATTTTGGAGGATTTACGGCTAAAGCGAATCAAGACTTACTATCGCATGTAGAAGGCATTCCTTCTGGTGTTTTGCTTTGTTATGAGGCAATATTTTCTGAAATTGCCCAAGAGCAAGTAAGTCAAGGAGCTAAACTTCTTGTCAATATCAGTAATGACGCATGGTATGGCAAATCTTCTGCAGCTAAACAGCATCTTGATATTTCAAGGCTACGTGCTATAGAGCAAAGAAAACCTCTCATAAGAGCAACAAATACTGGCATAAGTGCCTTTATCAATCCTTATGGTGAAATTGTAAAATCAACAGAATTATTTAAAGACGCAATTATTTTTTCACGCGTGAGATTAAATTCTCAACTTTCCTTTTATCACTTAGCAAAGCCCTATTTACCGTATTTGCTCAACTTGCTCTTTCTTGTCTTTTTCTATATACTTCTTCGCACAAAGAAAAATAAAATCTAAGAAATAATTTCATATAATATATTTCGGAGCAATTTGATGTTACAATTAGTTGAATTAAAATCAATGTTTACAGAAAGCGAAGAAAACTTCCTTGCATTATGGAGGAGGCTTTGACACAGCTGCAACTAAAAATAGCCTCAAAGAGTTAGAAGAAAAACTAGCAAAACCTGAAATATGGTCTAATCCATCAAAGATGACAACTCTACTTAGAGAAAAAAGCTTACTAGAAAGCAATCTTACAAATTATTTAGACTTAGAATCTGCCTACACAGATGCCAAAGATTGGCTTGCTTTTGCCGAAGAGGGCGAAGAAGAAGCTCAGCTTGCTTTGCAAAATTCTTTGCAAGCTTTAAATGAAAAAATTCAAGAAAACCGCTTAGCTTTACTTTTATCTGACGAAGACGACATCAAGGACGCAATTATTGAAATTCACCCTGGTGCTGGCGGAACAGAAGCTCAAGATTGGGCTCAAATGCTTGAACGTATGTATCTTCGTTTTTCAGATTTAAGACAATATAAATCAGAAATTATAGATTACTTAGCTGGTGATGAAGCTGGCATTAAATCTGTTACTTTACGCATTTCAGGCCCTTATGCCTATGGCTTTTTGAAATCTGAAAAAGGTATACACAGGCTTATACGCATTTCTCCTTTTGACGCTTCTGGCAAAAGGCATACTTCTTTTGCTTCAGTTGATGTTTTACCTGATGTTGGAGACGATATAGAAATTGATATCCAAGAAGCAGATTTACGCATTGATTTTTACAGAGCTTCAGGTGCTGGTGGTCAACACGTCAATAAAACAGAATCTGCTGTGCGAATAACGCATATTCCAACTGGCATTGTTTCACAATGTCAAAATGAAAAATCGCAACATTCTAATAAAGATTCAGCAATGAAAATACTTAAAGCAAGATTGCACGAACACGAAAGAAAGAAACGTGACAAAGCAAAACAAGACGATTATGCTGAAAAAAATGCAATAAACTTTGGTAGCCAAATTCGTACTTACACAATTCAGCCATATCGACTTGTTAAAGACCATAGAACAAATTCACAAAATGCTGATGTTGACGCTGTTTTAGACGGAAAAATAATGTCATTTATCAATGATTACCTACTTTTTTCTTATGAAAAAGGATTATAATATGAATAAGACAAACACCGATAATGCAAATGTAGCAAATGAAGCAAAAGAAGAAAAAATCATTAAAGAATTTGAATCCTTTGAAGATTTTCTATCAAAATCAAGCACAATGAACCTCAACAAAAAATGTTTGGCTTTAGTGCGTTGCATTCCTCATGCAGATATAGAAACTTTCAAAAAAAACATAGACGAAATGAACAAAAAAGGCTGGTATGCTTTAGAATTTAACTTCAAGCAAGATTCTACTTCTGTGCTTAATGACGAAATTTATGAAAAAGCAAAAGAAAGTCTTGTGCAAAAAGATAAAGAAATGATGTCTTCTTGCCTTGTTCAAGCAAATGAAAAAAACTTCCTCTTTTTTGGTAAAGAATAAAGGAAATAAATATGTCAGAATCTAAAAAAAACTCTTGTTTAAGTATTGCCATAATGAGCGGAAAAGGCGGAGTTGGCAAAAGTAATCTTGCTTTAAATTTAGGCTATGCTTTAGCGAAAAGCGATTTTTCTACTCTTCTTATGGACTGCGATTTAGGCCTTGCCAATCTTGATGTTTTGCTTGGCATTTCGCCAGAACATAACTTACAAGATGTTATTGCAGGTACTCAATCAGCAAATGATGTCATTGTTCCAATAGTAGAAGAAGGTTCAAAAAAACTTTCCTTACTGCCATCAGCATCAGGCATACCAGAACTAGCTGACCTCCCTTACGAAAAGCAAGTAGAGATGCTTTCTACTCTTTCACCTGTATTTGACGATTATAAGATGCTCTTGCTTGATCTTGGTGCTGGTGTTCACGAAAACGTGCAATACTTTGCTGCAATGGCTGCAATTCGCCTTATTATCCTCACCCCTGAGCCAACTTCACTCACAGATGCCTATGCCTTAGTAAAGGTGTTAAAAACAAAGCTCAATGTGAATGAATTTTTAGTTATTGTAAATCAAGCTGAAAGCCTAAAAGAAGCACAAGCCGTTTTTGATAGACTTGCAACTGCTTGCGAACACTTTATTAAAGTAAAACCATTTTACTTAGGTGCTGTTTCTTACGATACAAAATTACAAGAAGCCGTAATTCGCCAAACACCATGTATGCACTTATTCCCTGATACGCAAGCCTCTAAAGACTTAAACTCTATTGCGTTAAAGCTTACAAAAATTTACGCAAGCATGGTGAAAAAAATTGCAGACAAAGAAGTTTTACAATTAGCAGAAAATAATGAAGAGAATCTAGATAAAAATATTGTAGCTGAATTGTAAGGATATATATACACTTTCATTCCTCTACAATTATATACGTGATTCTCATTTGTTTCGGCACGCTGTGCCCTTTCTGCTTTCTGAACGAAACCTCGCTTTCAAGAGGCGTGGCTCTTGCTTCGCTCGCTAAAGCCTTTGTTCTCTATGCTCATTTTATACTATAATTTCAACTAGATAAAACATTAATTAGAATAAAGTCTATAATTATATCTCTTTTATATATTGTATAAATAACATCTCGCTATTTCATTTAAGTAGCGAGATGTTATTTTAATTGCTACTTCATTATTATATAATT
>CAYJHN010000017.1:13518-16480 GCA_964369985.1 uncultured Desulfovibrionaceae bacterium
TCTTCTTCTTCACCAGCATAGTTGTCTTCTTTAAATTGAGCAAGCAAATAAGAAAAATGCATATTCATTTGCAGCTCTTTATACATATCATAACTAAGCCATGCTGAAAAATCTATCACGCTATCCTCATTGGACATATAGTCTGCGTTACGCTCTTCAGTGCCATTAAAATATGCTATACTGCTGTCATTTGTTCCATTTATCCACAACACATGCCCACCTATTGAAACATCATTTACTACTTTAAAGCCATCATATTCAAGTCCAAGTGCCCAAGTTCCTGTAGGAGAAACAACACCAGAAGTTGCACCAATGCCTAGCCCTGGCTCATCGAAGAAAACTGACTTCACAGTTCCCCAACCTGCGGAAATTGAAGGAATTCTGCCATATTCATTCTTTGAAACATCATCAGAATCATCTCCTGTTGCATACCAAGCAAAAAGCTTAAGCGAGCCATTGCCAGTATTGTATGCAATAGCCATATCAGCAAGCCAAGCTCTTGCTTTTGCATTATTTACGCCAATGCCATCTGCCCATGAATAAAGAAAATCCGCTGCAATAGTTATAGGATCAAAAAGAGTGATTTCACTTCTTATTCCTGTATAATATACATCAAAAGAAGATTCAAAAGGATTGCTTGGCCCAGCATAAGCTTGAAGCTCTGCATTTGCCCCAACACTTCCATAAGCAATATGCGGATTAAATAGCATTTTATCAAAAGTAATTGGCATATCAAGCATGAAGAAATCTGCATACGCATTACTTGCTGATAGTATACCGCCACCATCAATATTTTCATTTGCGGTATCGGTTCTAAACCATGCGAGATTAAGAGCTAAAAAATCATTTATCGGAATATTCACTGTAACACCAGGTAAATAATCATAAACAATAGGAGAGCCGTAATTAAACATATATGTGAGCCCATAACCCTGCATACCTGCTTTTACTGAAATTTCTGTACTTGGAATTGTAAAATCAATATAAGCCTCCTCTATTTGAAAATAGTTTGGATTATTAGCAGCTAAAGTTCCTGTGTTAAAAGCTTCGTCACCCCAAAGGCTTACATTAGGCACGCGAGCCATGAAACGGCCTTTTAAGCTTTCAGAAGCAACAAAATCTAAACCTATTTGCACACGTTGCCACACATCAAAACCAGAGTTTTTATTTGGCTTACCTACTGGGATAGTGAGGTTTGAAGTATCTTTATTAAAGTTTAATCCATTATATCCAAATGCTTCTATAATAAATTTACCATCAATTGATAGTTCAACTGCCTCTACTTTTGCAGATAAGCTAAAAAAAATGCTTATAGCTAGAAAAATGCATATTCTTTTTTTCATACCCTTACCTCAAGTTTTAAAATTATGCTTTTACTATAAAAGATATATTTTATAAACAACATTATAAGGGTATGATAATATGCAATATCATTATTATATTATGCATAAAAAAAGAGCCACTTTTTCAAGTGGCTCTTATAATCTTAGAATAACTAAGCTAGAAATCTAATTAGAATTAGAATGAGTATACGAAGCTTACGCCAGCTCTAAAGCCGTCTTCTTCTTCAGATACATAGTTGTCTTCTTCGAAGTTAGCAATTAAGTATGAAACGTCGAAGCAAACTTTTAATTCTTTGTAGATGTCATAGATAGCCCAAGCAGAGATATCGATTACGCTGTCTTCTGTTGACATGTATTCAGCATTGATTTGGTTGTTTGCTGTTGTTTTGCCAAAGAGATCTGAATCGTTTGTACCATTAATCCATAATACGTGTGCACCTAATGAAAGGTCTTCGATTGGACGGTAACCATCATATTCTAAACCGATAGCCCATGTACCTGTAGGAGTGTTAACACCTGTTGTAGGTCCAACGCCGAAAGCAGCTTGATCGAAGAATGCTGATTTAGTTGTTCCCCAACCTGATGAGTACTTAACGATACGGCCGTATTCATTTTTAGCTACATCTTCTTTATCGTCACCAGTTGCATACCAACCGTATAAGCTTACAGCACCGTTGCCTGTGTTGTAAGATAATGCTAAGTCAGCCATCCAAGCAGAAGCTTGTGCTGCGTTACCATTGTGGCCATCAGCCCATGAATATAAGAAGTCAGCTGTAATTGTTAATGGATCAAAAATTGTGAAGTTTGTGTTTAAACCAGCATAGTAAGCGTCGAAATCAGATGCGAATGGGTTAGCATAAGCGCCACCTGAATAGCCGCCTAATGATGAAGCTTGGCTACCTACTGTTGCAAAAGCAAAGTAAGGAACAAATGTCATACCGTCTAACATAATGTTAGCATCAACCATGAATAAGTCAGCATAGCCATCATCAGTAGCTAAAATACCATCACCGTTACCGTCTGTACCAGATGTATCACCTGTATCAAGACGTGCCCAGTAAGCGTTTAATTCAACCATTTCGTTGATAGGAGCGTTTACAGTTACACCAACACCGTAATCATCGATGAATGCTGAACCAGAACCTAACATGTATGGTGAGTTGAAGTATTGTTGACCCATACGAACTGAAACATCAGTTGTAGGGATAATCCAGTCAATGTAAGCTTCTTTTACTTGGAAGTTTTGTGTGTTGTTAGCACGTGAGCCACCAATTGTGTAGCCTGTGTCACCCCAAAGGTTTTCGTTTGGAGCACGGAACATGAAGCGACCTTTTAATGTTTCAGAAGCAACGAAATCTAAACCGATTTGTACACGTTGCCAAACATCAAAACCTGAGTTAGTAGTACCTTGGTCACCAGCAGTATCTTCTTTGAAGTTTAAGCCGTTAAAACCAAAAGCAGCAATAGTAAATTTACCGTCAACAGAAACTTCTACTGCTTCTGCTGTTGCTGTTGCGCCCATGAAAAGGCCAGCAGCTAATGCAAGAGTAACGATACGTTTCATAATAATATTCCTCTAAATTTTTTTTTAGCTAAACTTGCCTTCACAACAATATAAA
>CAYJHN010000018.1:0-11279 GCA_964369985.1 uncultured Desulfovibrionaceae bacterium
TACGTTTTTCTAAAAAGGCTTTTCCACCCTCTTGTGCTTCTTCTGTGAGGTAATATAATAATGTTGCGTCACCGGCAAGTTCTTGTATGCCAGCTTGGCCGTCTAATTCAGCATTAAGGCCAGCTTTAATCATTCTAAGAGCCATTGGACTATGTTCCATTAATGTTTCACACCAAGCAACAACTTCATCTTCTAACTGAGCTAAAGGCACAACTTTATTCACTAATCCCATATCAAGAGCTTCCTGAGCTGTGTATTTTTTACACATAAACCAAATTTCTCTTGCCTTCTTTTGACCAACTATACGTGCCAAATAAGAAGAGCCAAAGCCAGCATCAAAAGAGCCTACTCTTGGACCTGTTTGTCCAAAAATTGCATTTTCAGACGCAATTGACATATCGCATACAACATGAAGAACATGTCCTCCACCAATAGCAAAGCCATTAACCATTGCTATTACAGGTTTTGGAAGTGAACGAATTTGTTTTTGCACATCTAAAATATTAAGGCGAGCAACGCCATCCTTACCAACATAACCGCCGTGGCCTTTCACATTCATATCGCCACCGCTACAAAAAGCAGTTTCACCAACACCAGTTATAACAACAACGCAGATATCAGGATTATTTCTGCAATGCACCAAAGCTTCGCTCATTTCCATTACAGTAGTAGGTGTGAAAGCATTACGGTATCTATCTCTATTGATAGTGATTTTTGCAATACCTTCGTAAAATTCAAAAAATATTTCTTCGTATTCTTTAATTGTTTGCCATTGTCTTTTACTCATAGTTTATTCCTTGTATTAATTATATATAGTGTGCAAATTTAATCTGCTTTTATAACCATATTTGTCACGCGGGTTGATGAAATAAGTCTACCTTTTTCGGTATACATATCCACATTCCATACATGCGTTTTTGTGCCCTTGTGCACTATATCCGCTTTAGCCGTAACAACTTGCCCTTCCATTGCAGGAAAAACATGATTTGCTGAAACCTGCATACCCGTTGCAAATTCGTCATCATTGCAAAAAAGCACTTTTGAAGCATAACCAGCCAAACATTCAGCTAAAGCCAAAGAAGAACCTCCAGCTAATCTGTTTTTGTGATGCATAGTACGCTCGTCTACAGGCATAGTAGCTGTGCATGGGAGATACTTTTCATCGTAGAGTTTTTGTATCAATTCTTCATTTGGTAAATGCCAAAATGTCCTGATATATTGCTGAGTAGCATCATCTAAACGATTGATTTCTATTCCCAATGAATTAAGAATAGTCACTTTTTCTTTTGTCATATTTTCATTCTCATTAATTAATTGATGTTAGCATATATAGGGCTATGCTATGAAAACTATTTATTTGAGAGTATAGAAAAGAAATTCATCTGTCAATTCTTATAAAGATGCAAGAAAAGAAGATGATTGTTATTTATTTCACATGAATTTTTAAAAAAAATAAAAAAAAATAATAAGGCTAATCTAATGATTTTTTAGATTAAATTTGCATTATAAAGGCTGTTTTTTGTCAAATAATGGCAAAATCAATTTAATTTTCTTGACACAAATAGTAATCTTTGTTATTTATGCCTATAGGAATAGTTTTTGAGGTGCGTGCCTTTTTTAGCTGTGTCAATATCGGCATGCAAGATAAAAATTTCACAAGTCTCACAAACTAGAGAGAAATAATTGATATAAATATATAGTTTTACACTCTTGAATCTTTATATCAAACTCTCATTGCTTTTACCTCGTTCATCTTGTTATTATTTTAGACAAGTTTTACCGAAGTTAAATGCTTTTTCTGTGTTTTCTTTGTTTTAAGGTTTTATAGGTTTTTTATGCTTTCAAAGTTTTCTACCCTTTCAAGCTTGTCAAATTTATCCGCTTTGGTATTTTTATTCAAATATTACAGGACTTGCTGCTTTACTTTCCTTTGTTTTGTTTTGCTCTCTTTAGCTATGCCACAATACACGCTTAGCCAAACTACAGAAAATGCTCTTAGTTTAGATGGGCTAAATGGGACAAATGAGGCAAATCAAGCAAGCCAAAAGCAAGCAACTATTTTTGAAAACAAGCCAAAAGCTACACAAAAAAACTTAACTCAAGATTCAATAGATTCAAATTTCACAAGACTAAACACTCCACCTGAAAATTCAATAAAAACAACAAATATACAACAAAACGACAATTTTTCTACTGTTCCCCTTGTTGTAAAAAAACGAAAACCTATTATTACTGTTGGTTACGAAGAGGGTTTTGGCATTATTTCAGACTCTACTTCCTATGCAGCAAAAGGTTACGGTTACGATCTACTGACAAAGTTTGGTGAATTTGCAGACATAGAATTTAATTTTATTGAAATAAAAGGTTCTCTCCCAGAGGCTGTCCAAAAAGGCATTGTTGACATAGGTGGAATTTACTCAGCCACTGAAAAAAGAAAAGAAGAATTTGCTTTTGGGCACTTACCAGTACATTTTATTCAATATGCTCTCACAACAAAGGGTGATCAAGGCTATTTTTACGATGATCCACAATCAATAAATGGAAAAACAGTAGCAAGCTTTGAAGGTAATCCTGGAGAGATTTTCTTAAATAACTACCTAAAAAAAAATAATATTTCAGTAAAATATTTACGCGGCAACTTAAGAACTTTTGAAAACCTAGATGCTGATTTCTATCTTTTTCCATCTATCAAGCAAACAAGTGAAGACTTTCATTCAATTTTAAATCTCGAACTAAGACAGCTTTATTTCTTTACCCGTTTAGGTAACGAAGAATTAATGAACTATCTTGACAGAAAGCTTTATGAATTTTTTGTAGAAAACGTGTCCTTCCCTGAAGCACTTTCACAAAAATACAGAAGCCTAGGCAACGAATTTCAAAACCGTTCTCTCACAAGAGAAGAGGCTGCCCTCTTTAAAGGCAAAACTTTTCGTGTAGGTTACACAGATAACCATGCTCCGTATCAACTCACTACCCTTACAGGTAAACCAGCGGGTATTGCCATTGATTTCATGGATATGCTTGCTGAAAAATATGATTTTAACGTGGAGTATATTCCTTACAATCTTGAAGCAAGCTGGAGCGGATTTGAAGATCTTGATATTCTTATTTCGCTCATAGGCGAAAGAAATCATATTTCACGCTTCTATCAAGGCACTGATCCTTACACTTCTTTTGACATGAATATTATTTTTCAAGAGAATTTTGCAGCTAAAGAAAATTTAGATGACAGCCAGTTCGGTTTACCACAAAAAGCAAAAGTTGGTATTCTCAACTTTATAAACTTTAAATACGGCGACTTTTTTGAAAATTACCCAACAGCTCAAATTGTGCACTTTACAAACACTACTGATTTGTTAAATGCCTTTTCAAATAATGAAATAGATGCACTTATAGCTACTACAGCTGGCACAAATTCCATTGCATCGGCTATTGTTGGGTTGAAATACCAAAACACACTTAACCTTCCTCTTATATTAAATTTTCAAATTTCAAAGAAAATCAGCGATGAATATTTACAATTATTCAATATTATTATAAATAAAGAGCCTAAAACAACAATCAATACCATTGTTGCAAGAGAAATTTCAGAATATATGCCAAGTTTTGGCACAGAGCAATTTATAAAACAAAATATGAAACTCATAATCATAGGCAGTATAGTTGCACTGTTCTTTGTTTTTGCCTTTGTTCTTATTGTTCGCCAGCGTTCTTCTATAAGTCTTCTAGCAAAAGACGATATCACACCATTAAAATCAGTGTCGCAATTTACAAAAGAAGTGGACACAATCCTTTCAAAAGCACAACTAAACGAATATGAAGTGATCTTGCTAGACATTGACTACTTTAGAATGATAAACAACTATTACGGCATTGATAAAGGCACAGCAGTAATTAAAGCTATGGCCTCAGCATTGATGGATATTTATAAAAGTCAAGATGTTATCATGACTAGACGCATAGCTGAACAATTTTTAATTTTTAAAAAAGTAGATACTAAACCAGAAATTAAAGAAGTTGTCACTGCACATATCATTCCTAGAGTTAAGTCTATAGTAGGTGAAAATTATTCATTAAAAATGTCTATTGGCTCTTGCAAAAATAGTGAAGCAAATGAAAGCATAAACGAATTTTTAGACAATGTTAACATAGCTCACCAAGAAGCAAAAAAAGTGCATCATCTTTCATTTGTTGAATTTAACGACAAAATGCGTGAGCAAAGTTCGCGTATGCTTGATATTATTTACAGAATGGAACACGGCATTAAAAATAAAGAGTTTAAAGTACATTATCAACCAAAAATTGACTTTAAAAGCCTTACAACTATTGGTGCAGAAGCACTTATCAGATGGATTCCACCAATAGGCAATCCCATCTACCCTTCTGATTTTATTCCTCTTATGGAAAAGAATGGTTTTATTTCACAATTAGAAATCTATGTTTTTGAAGAAGTGTGTTCATTTATACAAAAAAATAAAAATTTATTAGAAAAATCTAAAATTGCTATAAATATTTCACCAATAACTCTTTCTAATGCTGAACTGATTAAACAACTAATTGAAATATTAAAACAATATAAAGTTTCCCCTAAATACATAGAAATAGAAATCACCGAATCTGCTCTAGGTGATTTTGAAGAAGTATTACCAAAAATCATCACTCTTTTGCATAAAATTGGCTTTAGCGTTGCTATGGACGATTTTGGTGCTGGTAATTCTTCGTTAAATCGCTTGAGTGTTATCGAAGTTGATGTGCTCAAGTTAGATAAAGTTTTTCTTGATTTTCACGAGGATGCGCCTCGTGGTTCTCTTGTTGTGCAACAAGTTATTCAACTAGCAAAAGAGCTAGGCATGAAGATTGTTGCAGAAGGCATAGAACAAGAAAATCAGGCAAAGTGGTTGAAAGAAATTGAATGCGATATCGCACAAGGATATTATTTTGCAAAGCCATTAAAAGAAAGTGACTTTGTAGCTTTTGTTCAAGAAAATAAAGTATATACTCTTAGCTAACATGCTATAGTTTATACTTTATTTGCTCAAAGAGAGGTGTTTTATGAGCTTATTAGAAAATAAATTTATTAATGCATTGCTAAACTATGACCTAAAAGGTATTGAAAAAGCAATAAACGAAGGTGCAGAAGTAAATCACGCTTTTAACGATGGTATGACAGCACTTATGCTTGCCGCAAGCAATAATAAGGCTGATATTGTAAAATTGCTTCTTGAAAGAAAAGCAGAAGTTGATTTATTTGATATAGATAATAAAACTGCACTTTTACATGCTGCAAAAAATGGACACATAGAAATTGTAAAAATTCTTCTTGATCACCATGCTGATATAGAAAAAAGAAGTAGCGATAATAAAAACGCACTCATCTATGCAGCTGAAAATAAAGATTCAAATCTTATCAAACTCTTGCTAAATACTGGTGCAAATTTAGAAGCAAAAGACGCGGATCAAAGAACAGCGTTAAATGTAGCCGCATTAAAAGGCAATAAAGATTCAATAAAAATTTTGCTAGAAAATAATGCTGATATAGAAGCAAAGGACGCTTTTGATAAAACACCACTTATGCAAGCTTGTGCCTCTGAAAACATTGAATCTATAAAACTTTTAATAGATAAAGGTGCAAATCTCGAAGCAAAAGACAAAGATGAAATGACATCAAGCATGCAGGCTTCATCAAAAGGCTATAGCGAAGTTATTAAATTTCTTCTTACACATGGAGCAGACATTAAAGCAAAAGACAGTAAGGGGCAAACAGCCCTTATGCACGCAGCTGCAAGTGGACACATAAAAACAATGGCCTCACTTCTTTCACTAGGTGCACAGATAAACATGAAAGATGCTATGGGCAAATCAGCTCTTATACATGCAGCATCAAATGGACATGCCAAAGCTCTAGAATTTTTATTAGAAAAAAATGCAAAAATTGATGATGTCGATGATAAAGGCAAAAGTGCCTTATATAAATGTGCAGAAAAAGGACATATCATTGCTTTAAAAGCACTTATTGCAAAAAAAGCAAATATAAATCTAAAAGATTACAATAATATCACACCTCTTATGTGTGCCACATTAAAAAATGACCTCTCTGTTGTAAATACTTTATTAAGAGCAAATGTAAAGCTTGAAGAAGAAGACGCAAGCGGAAAAACAGCTCTTATGCTTGCCGCTTCAAAAGGGCATAATGACATAGCAAAAGCACTCCTAGGTGCAAATGCCAATATAGATACAAGAGATAAAAACCACAACACTGCCCTTATCCTTGCAACAAAAGCCAAGCATTATCAGATGGTTGCCATACTTTCAAGTTATGGTGCAGATATAAATACTGCTTGCACAAAAACCGACAAACCACTTCTTTCAGCCATTATGGAAAACGATGCTGAGGCAGTAAAAAATCTTATTGAGAATGGGGCTGAATTTCAAGCAAAGGATAAAAACGGCAGAACACCTCTTATGCTCGCACTTGTGAATGATAAGCTTGAAGCTGCTAAAATTCTTATAGAAGCTGGTGCTCGCATTGAAGAAAAAAACACACAAAACGCAACTGCTCTTATACAATGTGCTACATTAGGCAAAACTGATGCCCTCAAACTTTTACTCAAAAATAAAGCAAATATAGATGCAAAAGACATAAATGGCGCAACTGCCTTGCATAGTGCGGCTGCATATTCGCATCATAATGCTGTTAATCTGTTACTTTCTTACCATGCAAACACTGAAATAAAGGATAAACACGGCAGAACAGCCCTTATGAATGCTGCTGTGCAAAGTTCAACTGAATCACTCATACTCTTACTTGATGCAAATGCAAACATGCAAGCTGTTGACAATAAAGGGCTTAATGCTCTTATGTATGCTTCACTTAAAGGAGAATCCGCCACAACAAGAATTTTATTAGAACGCTCTTCTCAATTACTTACTGCAGAGCATAGTTCAAGAAGTCCTTTGCATTACGCTGCATTAAGTAATGATACTGAAACAATTAGAATTCTTTTAGAAAATAAAGCTGATATAAACGCAAAGGACGAAGAAAATAGAACGCCACTCATCTATGCCGCTCGCAGGCAGCATTTTAAAGCAGTCAGCCTGCTTATACAAAAAAATGCAGATCTTGATGTTGTGGATAATACCATAGGCACAGTCCTCATGCGTGCCGCCTACAAAGCTGATTTAGAAATCATTGACATGCTTTTTGAAGGCGGAGCTGACCCTAATGTAATTAACAAAAAAGGCATGACTGCTCTTATGTTTGCTGCAGAAAATGGCCACTTAGACGGCATACAAAAAATTCTAAATAACGGTGGTCTTATTAATCAAAAAGATTATAATCACCAAACTGCACTTATATACGCAGTATTACAAGGCAATGCTGCTGCAGTGAAATTTTTATTAAACCATGGTGCACATGCCGATGAGCAAGACAAAGAAGGAAATTCCGCTCGTGACTATGCAATAAAAAACAATAATAAACATATTATAGAAATATTTAATTTTTATGATGAACACGGAAGAATTCCTTCAAGAAGAGAGCTTCCACACCCTGCTCTACTACGCCTTTTAAGAAGAGCCTTTCTAAAAACGCAAAAGCCTGAAGTGCTAGAAGAAGACAATACAAATATCCAAGAAAATTCTACACCTCAAAACGAAAACAATATTCAAAGAAGAGAGCTTGCAGAAAATGTCATAATTAAAGAAAATAAAGAATTTGAAAACTCTTCATTCTTTGGCGTATCTTCTATAAAAAAACATATAAATACTCTTCTTGAAAACCTTGAAAAAATGCTACCTAAGGCTGAAGCAAAGCCGAAAAAACCTAGCTTTGATTTTTCTATGAGAGAAGAAAATTCTTCACCTAGTCCTAGAAAAACAGAAAAGAAAACAATAGATAAAGCAAAAAACATTACAGAAACAGAAAAAACAAAAAAATCTGATGAAATAATTAATGAAGAAGTTATTGACATGGGCGATTTTATAACAACAGAAGCAAGTCAAAACAACTATACTTTTACAAAAGCAAATAATGCAAACAAGAAAAAGCAAGATGAAAGCTCAATTGTAAATGCTGATGCAAAAACATTATTTAAAGCTGTAGAGCTCAAAGAATTAAGTGATCCTGTGCGTGAAGTCATCGTTAAATATTACGATAAAACTTTCTTAAAAAATAGCTTTCTTATACCAAGCATACCAAAGCAAAAACTTGAAAAAGTAATAAAAACCTTATCAAATGAAGGTGTTACAAGAGATAAACTTTATTGCTTGCTTGATAAAGGCTTTTTAAATACAGAAGCTGGCATAGCTCTTACAGACGAAGCTCTTTATTATAAAGAAAAATTTAAATCAGTACTAAAAATTCAATATAAAAGTTTAAAAATAGTAGAATATAAAGAAAAATTGAGTTTTAATGACCCAGTTGAAGTAGTTATCCTCGAAACAAAAAGTGATACACTTATAATAAAAGAAACACCAGAACTTGATCTTGAATCTTTTTCTAAACTTATCAAAGAAGTAAGAACATTATGCTTAAACTAAGCAAGAACAAGCTTATTTAACTAAATATCAATTTAAATTCTATAAACAAACCCTTATCTCTATTATGAGATAAGGGTTTGTTTTATTATATTTTTTTATTTTTTAGGCCTATATTTTATTTTTAGAAGAATGTATTAACACATACTTTAAACTAAATCATCGTAATATGAATAAATCGATTCTGCATTTTTTTCAAAATCTGCAACACGTTTTTTTGCATTAGCTGAATCTTTTACAATTAAACGGCTTATTATTTCTTGCATCACTATCATTATTGTCACAAGAGGAATAACAGTTGGCATCATAGCAACATTTAATGGTATTTTTAAAAGAAAATCAGCTTTATTTGCGTAAGGAAAAAGTTCATCAGTGATAAGAATTATCTTTGTTTTTGATTCTTCTAGCTTTTTTAGCTGTGCGATCATTTTTTTGGGATAACGGGGCATAGCAAAAACTATTGCACAAGAATTTTCAGAATTTTCATAAATCAAATCATAACTTGCCAAAGAAGTACCCATAAGCTTATGCACATTTTTTTTGAATTTTCCTAACTCGTAACTAGTATAAGTTACTAAAGATTCACACCATTGATAGCCAGTAATAAGAACTTTTTCACTTTGGACAATACAGTCAACTATGGATTCTATGCTTTCAACATCTCTTTGTGAGTAAATTCTTTGCAAAGTAGAGATTGAATTAATCATTGTTTCAGAAATTTCGTCTCTTTTTCCTTCTAAATTCCCTACTTCGTCCATTGATGTGTAGTGTTTTATTGTATTTCTTTGTATATCTTTCTGCATTTCATGAAAACAGCTATAACCCAAAGAATTTGCAAAACGGCTTACTGTTGCATTACTTACCTTTGCAGCTTTTGCTAATTCAACTGAAGTCATAAAGGCAATTTCATTCATTGGATTTAGCAAATAAGATGCGAGCATTTGCTGCTTTTTAGATAGATTTGGAAAAATTTCTTTAACTTTTAATAAAAATATATTCATGTTTTATAAGTATACTATTCTTAATTTTACTGCAAACAAAAAAATTCTCTCATAAAAAACTTTGGCTAAAACAATTGACAGCTATTTACTCCTATGCTAATTCTATAAAAATTGTAAATATATTTTCAAAATTTTTAATTTGAAAATATATTTACATTACACATTAGACTTTGTTAGCCTGAGAGCTTTAAAAAGCTTCAGCTACACAAAGCAAGATTATTTGTTTATGTATTATAGGAGGTTTTATGAGAATTGACAGAGATTTATTAGGTGAACTTGAAATACCTGATGAAGTTTACTACGGAGCACAAACCTTGCGCACTCTTAATTTATTCAATCCATCAAAAGAAATAATTTCATCTTTCCCTGAATTTATTTTTGCTATGGGTGCAATTAAGAAAAGCTGTGCTCTTGTGCATTATGAAATTGGCTTACTTGAAGAAGACTTAAAAAATGCTATTGTTCAAGCTTGTGATGAAATTATGCAATTTAAGCTTAATGATCATCTTGTTTTGGACATGCTCAGTGGCAATGATTTTTCTCCTATAAACATGAACTTTAATGAAGTAATAGCAGCTAGAGCAAATGAAATTCTTACTGGCAAGAAAGATTTTACAAAAGTATTGCCAAACACGCATGTAAATATGGGACAATCTACTTGTGACTCTACTTACGCTGCTGCCCGCTTTGCTTTATTTTATGAAATAAATAAAATTATTGACACATTAAAAATTCTTGCTGACGCGTATGCTAAAAAAGCTGCTGAATATAAAGATACTGTTAAAGTTTCACATACTTGCTTTCAAGACGCTGCCCCAATAAACATGGGTCAATTTTTCACAGCGCCAGTTTCTTTTATAAAAAGACAAATATTAAAACTTGAAGATATAAAGGAAGAATGCTCTGAAAATGCAATAGGATTCACTGTGATAGGCACTGGTTTAGGCTCTTATAAAGGTTTCCATGAGCGTATAAATCCTATTTTAGAAAAAGAGCTCAATATTCCAGTTTACCACACTAAAGATCCTATAGACTTATTACAATTTGCTGATTTCTTCCTTAGAGCACAAAGCATATTAAAGTCTACAATTACAGGCATTTCTAAAATGGCACGCGACATAAGAATCATGTCGAGTGGACCAAGTGCTGGTTTTGGCGAAATAACAATTGAAGCTGTGCAAAACGGTTCGTCATTCTTTCCAGGCAAAGTTAACCCTTCTCTTGCAGAACTTGTCAATATTGCTTGTTACCAAGTTTGTGGCTACTCAGTATCTGTTGATATGGCCGTTGAAGCAGGCGAATTAGACGTAACACCCTGGTATCCTGTCTTTACTGTAAACACATTGAATTCAGCGAGAATAATCTACAATACAGTTGATGCCTTTGCTAAAAAATGCATAGCATCACTTGAGGTAAATGTAGAAGAAAATCAAAGAAAAGCAGAAATGTCATTAGGCATGGCTATAGTTCCATCAGCTTTATTTGGCTATAAAACAGCAACTGAAATAGCTTTATACGCATCTTCAAAAAAAATCTCAATCAAGCAAGCAATTATAGAAAAAGGTCTTCTTTCAAAAGAAGAAGCCGACACCTTAGTTGATCCGCTTATGCTCACAAAAGTTGAAGAAAGTTCAGCTCTTATGTATGAACGCGCAATAGATGAAAAAAGATATTAATCTCAAAATATAAACTTTGTATAATAAAAGGATAAAATATGAGAAATTTAATTATAAAAAAAGGTGA
>CAYJHN010000018.1:11289-12888 GCA_964369985.1 uncultured Desulfovibrionaceae bacterium
CTGCCCTCGCATTATTACTTATTTTAATTATTGCTACAATTTTAGGAAACTTTATTCCTAGTGGTGTTTACGAACGTATTGTAGTTGAAGGCAAGACAATGGTTGACCCTGCTTCCTTTACCTATATTACTAAAAAATATGCAAGCATAGGTGTATTTTTTGAATCATTTTACTTTGGCTTTGTGCAAGGTGCAGGCCTTTTAGCTCTTGTGCTCTTTGTTGGAGCTGCTTTTTTTGGTGTTGCGAAAGACACTGGAATTCTAGAGCTTTTCCTTACTTTTGTATACACAAAGATTAAAAACATTCCTTTTGCTCTTTTTGTTTTCTTATTTATGCTTGTCTATGGTCTTCTTATTTCATTCACTGGAATGTTTGACCTTGGTTCTGTGTTTATTCCTCTTGTTATTCCTTTATGTTTGGCAATGGGCTATGATGCCATGACTGGTGCTGCTATTATTTTAGTTTCTGCATGTATTGGTTACGGTGCTGCAATGGCTAATCCCTTCTTTACAGCAAATGCACACATGATAGCAGAATTACCAATATACTCAGCTGCTTGGTTTCGCGGAATCTCATTTTTAATTATGCTTTTACCTGGAACATACTTTATTGTACGCTATGCAAACAAAGTAAAAAAAGATCCAACACTTTCACTCACAAACGACCTTGGTTTAGATTACAAACCAGTTGACGATGATCACAAAGTTGTCTATACGGCAGCACAAATAAGAGCAAGTATTGTTTTCTTTGCCTGTTTTGTTGTCTTGATTTATGGTTCTATCTCACTTGGTTTTGGCTTTGCTCAAATCACAGGCGTTTTTGCTGCTATGGCAATATTAACAGGCCTTGCATATGGTATGAACTTGAACGAAATCGCTAAATCAATGACTAAAGGTATGAACAGCTTATTTATAGTTGTAGTTGTTATGCTTCTTGCTCGTGCAACTCTCTATGTACTCGAATATACACAAACTATCGATACAATCATACACTTCCTTGCACAATATATTGAAGGTAGCCCTTATCAATCATCAAGCATGCTCTTTATTGTGCAAAGCATTATCAACCTCTTTATCCCATCAGGAAGCGGACAAGCATTAATCACTATGCCAATGGTTGTGCCTTTAGCTGATATTGCAGGGGTTTCACGTCAGGTAGCTTCACTTGCCTCACAATACGGCGATGGATTCTCAAACTTCCTATGGCCTACTAACGGCTCTTTACTCGCTATTCTTGCTATTTCAGGCATACCGTATACACGCTGGATTAAATTCTTCTGGCCTTTATGTTTAGTAATTTTTGGCCTCGCTTTTGTTTCTATTTGGGTAGGCGTATTTATTAATCTTCAATAAATAAAAAGCTAAAAAAAATAAAAAACAAGTAATACAAAAGTATTACTTGTTTTTTTATTTAATTAATAAAACTAGTATGACAAAACAAGATATTTAAGCGCAAATAATGTGCTTCACTTTTAATATAAATTTTTACAGTTTTTTATCTATATAATAAAGAAAATAAAATCAACTTTTAATAAAAAAATATATTTTATTTTATTCAATTATTTCATACACTAACAACAAAAAATACGTATTTTTTTAA
>CAYJHN010000018.1:12972-16120 GCA_964369985.1 uncultured Desulfovibrionaceae bacterium
GATAAAAAAATTGTAAGCTTATGTAATTAAAGAGATTTGATTATAAGTTATATAACTATTTTCACCAAGATTGCTTGGTTTGGAGGCCTTATGACAAGCAAGATACGCATTATTCTTAGCTTTTTACTTTTAACATGTATGACAATCATACTTGCATTCATCTCGTATAATGCATCACGTCAGTCAAGCATAAACCTTGTAGAATTTACAGATTTTGATAAAGCAGATTCAATCACTTACAGAACTGAAATCGATCTTTATAAAATTGCCTACCATTTAGATCAGTTTAATCTGCATCACGATCAAACTGATAGCAATATGGTGCGAAAATCTGTTCAAAATGCTATTACTGACAATAAAGAACTCTTGAATATCGTTTCACAAAATGGCAAAAGCGATGTACAAAACATTATAAGTTCTCTTGAAAAGCTTACTAAAGCAGCAGACAACTATTTTGCTCACGCAATCACCCTAAAAGATCTTGTCACTGACGAATTACTTGATACTGAGCACGAACTTTCAAATGCCCTTTCAAACATTTTACGCATTATGTTTGACGTAAATAACCTTGCTGTTGCTGAAAAAATTGTTGATGCACAAAGACAGCTTACCAATTATCAAGGTCAATTAGATTCATTTTTACTTTCACAAAACAAGAAATCTTATGATATGGCGATAGCAGCTGAAAAAATTCTTCTCAAAGATATCGAAGAAATTATTGCTATAAAAAACACTGTGAACTTTGCTTATGCAAGCTATTTTGATGATCTTAAGGAAAAGACAGATGCTTTTGTTAAAATTGCAAAAGTTATAGACATTGAAAGCGCAAAGCTTGGTGGTGAAGTTATTGAATTAAGTGAATTAAGAGAAAGCATTGTAAAAGTAATTTCAACTCTAAGTGCAAATGCTGCAGTAGGTGCAAGTGAAGAGCTTGCTTCTCTTACTAATCTTGCAAATAGTTCATCAAAGCAAATACTTATAATTTCATCTATTGCAATTATGATAAGCATTATCATCACAATTTGTATAGTAAGAAAACTTTCTGCAACACTCACAAAGATGGCAAACTACGCTCAACAAATCGCACATGGCAAGCTTGACACAGCGTGTGACGTGAATGAAAAAGGCGAAATTGGCCTTGTTATGAGTGGTATCAAAGAAATAAGCACAATTTTAAATAATTTAATGTCTGAAATTTACGAAACAGCAAATGATGTTTCTAGTGGTAAACTTGAATCAAAGGTAGATGTAAGCCATTTTGAAAACGGTTTTGCTGATTTAGCTTCAAATATCAATATCATTTCAAGCTCTTATCTACATCTTCTTGACACAATGCCAGTTGGTATATTCACTGCAAGTCCATCAAATACAGTGCTTTATATTAATGGCACAGGTAAAAAAATGGTTAGAAATGACAATGTTCTTGGTTCACATTGTGGCGATCACTTTAGATCACCTGCTTGTCATAACGAACATTGCCTTGGTTTCAATGCCTACCAAAAAGAAAGTGGAATCAATGCTATAGCTCCATGTTTACCTGGTGGTGAAAAACTTATTCTTGATGTGCAAGCAAGCCCACTTTACGACTTAAACAAAAAAGCTGTTGGCTTTGTAGAATTCTTAGCAGATATTACAAAAGTACAAGAACAAGGCGACGCAATTAAGCAAATGTCTGTTCAAGCTTCTGAGGTGGCTACACGCGTTGCTTCAGCGGCTGAAGAGCTTTCTTCACAAACAGAAGCCATTGTTGAAGGCTCAAACTTCCAGCGTGATCGCATAGAAAGCACAAGCACTGCAATGACAGAAATGAATGCTTCTGTACAAGAAGTTGCGTCAAATGCATCAAACACAGCAGAACAAAGTAATTTAGTTCTTCAAAAAGCAACAGAAGGCATTAAAACTATTGCTAAGATGTCAGAATCTATGACATTACTTACAGATTCTGCTGTAAACCTCAAGTCAAATATGGAAAAACTTGACACCTTATCAGAAGGTATTGGTAGCATTATCAACGTGATTAACGACATTGCTGATCAAACAAATCTTCTTGCTCTAAACGCAGCTATCGAAGCAGCAAGAGCAGGTGAAGCAGGTAGAGGATTTGCTGTTGTTGCTGATGAAGTAAGAAAACTTGCTGAAAAAACAGTTGATGCAACAAGTGAAGTTGGAAATAGCGTTCGCTCTATCCAAGAATCAAGCACAGCAAACCAAGAAGAAGTAACTCGAGTTGTTTCGCAAATCAATCAAACAGCCGAATTTGCAGAACAATCAGAAGCTTCCTTACAAGAAATAGCCTCAATCACAGGCTTAAATACTGACATGATTCACCAAATAGCAAGCGCAGCAACAGAACAAACCACTGTTTCTGAAGAAATTTCTCAATCTATGAGTGCTCTAAATGAAATAGTAAATCAAAATGCCGAAGCTATCTTGCAATCAGCTGATGCTATTCGAGAATTAGCAGAGCAAGCACAAGAATTACAAGACGCTATGTCAAAAGTGTAATGCCAAAAAAATAGTTATATAAGTAAAGAAAAAGCTCCGTGTGTAAAACATGGAGCTTTTTATATTAACGACTGATTTTATATTCACTTATTTCTATAATAAGAGAGAAAACTTGCTTTTAATTTAAATAGACAGTAAAAAAACATATAGATATTT
This sequence comes from uncultured Desulfovibrionaceae bacterium, assembly GCA_964369985.1. GTDB lineage: Bacteria > Desulfobacterota > Desulfovibrionia > Desulfovibrionales > Desulfovibrionaceae > CAYJAZ01. The sequence goes on from CAYJHN010000018.1 coordinate 15,634, forward strand.
AAAAAAAAAAGAGAAAAAATGCCTGCACACAAAACAAATAATAAAAATTCACAAAAAGCGAAAAAAGAAGTAAGACGTATTTTATGGGCTGCCCCTGTTTGTTTACAGGATTTATCCTCTGGTGCCGCAATGCAAATTCGCTTGCTTTTTGAGGGCTTTGCACAAAGAAATATAGAATGTCACGTTCTTGGTGCTTTTACTTTTGATGCTCTAAACGGAACAGCTGGCATTCCAAATTTCAACGACCTTTTAGAAAATCAAAAGCATACTTTTTTTGCCTTCACTCATAACAGTGTGCATTACCAATACATGCGTACAGCTTCACGCTTTCTGCCGCAATTAACCTACTACGAAATAGGCATTTACTACACAAAGCTCATACAATATCTAGAAAAATTTTCTCCTGATATTGTTATGCTTTATGGTTATTCTCCTCTTGAAATGAGCCTTATTTCAGCCTGCAAACAGCGTGGAATTAAAGTATGTC
>CAYJHN010000019.1:0-15451 GCA_964369985.1 uncultured Desulfovibrionaceae bacterium
CTACCATCAGTTTTGAAGACTGAGTGCCACACCGGTGACAAAACGCTCCCATTTTTTTATGAGTTGTGTTATAATTTTTTTTTATTCGGTTATGTAGGTTTTCCTACACGCCCTCATAAAAAAAAATTATGCCTTACTCATAAAAAAATTCTATCTTCGAGCAAGTCGAGTGTTAATTTTACTACGGTCATGTAGGTATTTCTACACTCCCTCCGAAAGTATTTGTTTTGGCACTATGTGCACAAAACCTCGCTTACAAAAAACGTCGTTTTTGCTTCGCTCGCGTGGGGATAATCCCCAAAGCCTTTGTTGGCTTCGCTCACTTTCGTAAAAAAATCTCACGCCTTGCCAAAAGTAAAAATTTTATCTTCGCAAGAAACTATTTTGTCTTGCAGAAAGAAAATATATCTTCGTATGAAAATTTTTTTCACAATATCTATAAGGTAGAAAAATAATACTCACAAAATAAATAAAATTCAAGTATTATTTATAGAGGAAAAAATTTAATTTTTTCAGCTTGTTAAGAAAGGCATTATTTAAATTTTACTTGATTTAAAATTTTATAATAAAAAGGCATGGACTCTCACGACTTTAAAGTCTAGGCTTTGCCCTCCTCAGAGTGACGCATGGTGGGTATCTAATTCAGCATTACTACTGATATTTAGGCTTTTTCCGAGAGTCATTCTGAGGACGACTGTAAGGAGGACGTGAGAATCCATGCCTTTAAAACTAGCTATAATCTAAGCTTAAATTAACTGGCGAGCAATGCTCGCCCCTACTGAGTTAAATTTAAAAGGGAAACTCGTTTTTTAAAAAACGTGTTTCCCCTTATAAACTATCTCACAAAAAGCTTAAATTAAGCTCTATCTTTCAAAGCCGCAATAGCAGGCAGTTCTTTTCCTTCTAAAACTTCAAGGAAAGCACCACCGCCTGTGGAGATATAGCTCATTTTATCAGCAACTTTAAAAGTTTCAACAGCAGCAATAGAATCGCCACCGCAAACCAATGTATAAGCAGATGCTTCAGCTAAGAAGAGGGCAATGCCTTTTGAGCCTTCGTCAAAAGGTTTTGTTTCAAAAGCACCAACAGGGCCATTCCAAACAATAGTTTGTGATTTTGAAAGGATTTCACGGTATTGTGCCACGGTTTTAGGGCCAACATCTAAAATCATTTCATCTTCTGCGACTTCGCTTGGTGCACACACGCGTGTAGCTGCATTTTCTTTAAATTCTTTTGCAACAACAACATCTATTGGAAGTGGCATATCCTTTGCTTTTGCTAAAATTGCTTTTGCATTTGGCACTAAATCAGCTTCTACAAGTGATTTTCCAACATTAAAGCCTTGTGCCATAAGAAAAGTATTTGCAATACCGCCGCCAACAATAAGGCCATCAACCTTATCAGCAAGATTTTCTAAAACAGTAAGCTTTGTTGATACTTTAGAGCCACCGATAATAGCATAGAAAGGCTTTTTCGGATTTTCCATAAGTGCGTCAACTGCCTCCATTTCAGCAGCCATTAAAAAGCCAGCACATGCAACTTTTGCAAGTCGAATAGCGCCTTCTGTGCTTGCGTGTGCTCTATGAGCAGCACCAAAAGCGTCCATGCAGTAAACGTCTGCAAGATCAGCTAATCTTTGTGCAAGATCTTGTGAATTTTTCTTTTCGCCTACCATGAAACGGATATTGTCAAGCATTGTAACTTTGCCAGCTTCCATCTTTACATCTTCGATTTTTTCAGCAAAAGCCACTTCCTTACCTAAGAGTTCAGAAAGTCTTTTTGCTACTGGAACAAGCGAAAATTCTGCATTGTATTCGCCCTCAGTTGGACGGCCTAAATGCGAGAGAACAAGCACTGCTGCATTGTTATCAAGAGCGTAGTTTATAGTTTTTAAAGCACGTTTGATTCTTGTGTCAGAACCAACAATGCCATTTTTAATTGGCACGTTCATATCTACACGTATAACAACATTCTTGCCTTTTAACTCGATTTCATTGATTAATTTAGCCTTCATTTTTTCTTCCTTACTTTAATAAATTAGAAATTTAATTCATTACAGATATTATCAACAGTGAAACCAAAATGTTCAAAAAGTTTTGCAGCAGGCGCAGATTCACCAAATGTAGTCATGCCAAAAACCTTGCCGTCTAGTCCAACATATTTATACCAAATATCAGGTGATCCAGCTTCAATAGCAATTCTTTGTGTGCATGCACGTGGTAAAACTTTTTCTTTATATTCTTGGCTTTGCACGTCAAATAAATTTGTGCAAGGCATTGAAACAAGACGAACTTTCTTAGATTGTTCTTCTAGTTTTGTGTACACTTCTTTTGCAAGTCCAAGTTCAGAACCTGTAGCAATCAGAATTATTTCAGGTTTGTTACTGTTTTCACAAAGAATATATGCTCCTTTTTTCATGTCGTCAACCTGAGAGTTTAGGCATAATTGTGGGAGGTTTTGGCGGCTTAGAATAAGTGCACTTGGCCCATTGTATTCTAAAGCACTAAGCCATGCAGCTGCACTTTCTTTTGTGTCGGCTGGTCGCCACACATGAAGGTTTGGCATAAGTCTAAGAGAGGCATTGTGTTCAATAGGTTGGTGAGTTGGACCATCTTCACCCACGCCAATGGAATCGTGAGTAAGCACATAAATAACTCTTTGCTTCATAAGTGCAGAAGAGCGGATTGCAGAACGCATATAGTCAGAGAAAACATGGAAAGTTCCGGCATATGGCACAAAGCCGCCATAGATAGCAAGGCCATTCATAACACAAGCCATACCAAATTCACGCACACCGTAATGTATGTAATTGCCTGTAAAATCTAAGTCTTTCTTAGAAGCATTTACAGATTTTGACAAGCTATGCACAGTTCCAACAGAACCAGACAAATCAGCTGAACCACCAAGAAGTTCTGGCAAAGAAGCAGCGAGGCCATTTAATACTTTTTGTGATGAAACTCTTGTTGCAAGAGCTTTATCGCTAAGTTCTAAATTATCAAAAAGAGTTTTTTCTATTTCGTCAAAAGAAAGAGCGTATTCTTTATTTAGTACGCGCTTTTTGAAATCTTGTGAAAGTTGTGGGTAAGCAATAGAATAATCAGCTAATAATGTATTCCATGCTTCTTCTAAATTTTTGCCTTTTTCATTTCTGTTTGCGATTTCATAAATAGAATTAGGCACTTCAAATGCATTGTAGTCAATGCCAAGAGCTTGCTTTGTGAGCTTTATCTCTTCTTCGCCTAAAGGAGAGCCGTGTGCCGAAGAAGAATCCACTTTATGCGGTGAGCCAAAGCCGATGTGCGTTTTGAAGCAAACAAGTATAGGCTTTGTATTGTTGCTGTCAGCCATAGAGCTTGCTTGTGCAAGAGCTTTTTTGATAGCTTCTTCATTGTGGCCGTCAACATTTTCGATAACATGCCAACCGCAAGCTTTAAATCTTGCTGCTGTGTCGTCTTTGAACCATGACTTTACATTGCCGTCTATAGAAATTTCATTGTCGTCATAAAGTACAATAAGTTTGCCAAGTTCAAAAGTGCCAGCAAGTGAAATTGCTTCTTGGCTAATGCCTTCCATAAGACAGCCATCGCCTAAGAAAACATAGGTTTTGTGGTCAACTATTGGGAAATTTTCTTTATTATAGTGTTTTGCGTGCATTTTTTCAGCTAAGGCAAAGCCAACAGCTGTTGCAACACCTTGCCCAAGAGGGCCAGTTGTCATTTCAACACCTTCAGTATAGGTATATTCTGGGTGTCCTGGTGTTTTTGAACCAAATTGCCTGAAATTCTTCATATCTTCTATGGAAATACCATAACCAACCAAGTGTAAAACAGAATAAAGCAAAGCTGAGGCGTGCCCGTTAGAGAGGATAAATCTGTCTCTGTTTTGCCAATGTGGATTGGCAGGGTTGTAGTTCATAGTGTCTAGCCATAATTGTGAGGCAATGTCTGCCATACCCATTGGTGCACCAGGGTGGCCTGACTTTGCTTTTTCAACTGCGTCTATAGCAAGAGAACGAATGGCATTTGCAACTAAGTTGTAAGATGAATTTGACATGAATGATCCTTATTCTTTTATTTGCTCTTTATTTAAGAGCGTTATTAAAGAGTGTTAATGCTTCGCTGTAAGGCTTTGTTTTGAAGAAAGCAGAGCCTGAAACAAAAACTTCTGCACCGCAATCGTAGAGTTCTTTGATATTTGAAGGGCTTACGCCACCATCAACTTCAATAAGAATATTGCGATCTGCGATTTTTTCTTTAAGTTTTTTTACTTTTTCCATTGTGGCAGGAATAAATGATTGCCCGCCAAAACCAGGGTTTACGCTCATCAAAAGCACCATGTCTAAGTCGTCAAGCACATAGTCTATAACTTCTAATGGCGTAGCAGGATTGAGTGAAATGCCAGCTTTCATGCCGAGTTTTCTGATTTCTGCTAATGTTCTTTGAATATGCTTTGTTGCTTCGGCGTGAATAACAAGCATGTCAGCACCAGCTTTTGCAAAATCTTCAAGAAAGCGTTCTGGTTGCTCAATCATAAGATGAACATCAAAAAAAAGGGAAGATTTTTTTCGGCATTGTGCAATAACATGCTGTCCAAATGTAATATTTGGAACAAAGTTGCCGTCCATAACGTCCCAGTGTACCCATTTTAAACCTGCTTTTTCAAGGTCTTGTAGTTCTTGTTCGAGATTTGTAAAATCTGCCGAAAGTAAGGAGGGTGAAAGTATCATAAATATAAGGGGGTAAAAGTTACTAAATGAGCTTTTTCTTTATTTCTAAAAGCTCTGCTTCTATTGCCTTTAAAAAAGAAAATTTCTTTTCTTGTTCAGCTTGAATAAGAGCAAGATTTACTTGCGAGTCAGGAGAAGTGTAAGTATTTGAAATAGAAGAGTTATTCGCAAAATTCTTTTCTTCGTGTTCTTTTTTGCTATATTCTACTTCGTGAGAAAATTCATTATTAATCTCTTCTTTTTTGAGTGAAAGAGCCTTTACCTTGCCAGTTTTAGGGGCAATGTAGGCAGAACCTTTTGGTAAGGTAGATTTTTTTAATAATTTCTTTGCACCTTCAAGAGTAAGGCCATTTTCGTGCAAGAGTTTTTTTAGTCTTTTTGCAATGGCAATGTCTTGAGAAGAGTAAAGTCTTTGCCCTGTTTCTGTGCGTAAAGGATTTAATTCTTCAAATTCGTCTTCCCAAAAACGGAGAACGGAAGTATTTAAATCAAGTAATTTAGCAACGTGTCCAATCTTTAATAAAGTAGAATTTTTTTGTTTCTTTACTTTACTTTGTTTTTCACTGCCTTCACTAGTTTTTTTATTCTTTATTTTATTTGTCACTTTTGGGCTTTTGTCTTGCAGATTTACTGTAGGGGCTTTTGTTTGAGGCTCTGCTTTTACATTTGCAGGCAAGCTTGTAGATCTTGTTGCAAGTTCAGTTGATATTTCCTTTGAAATTTCCTTTGTAGACGTGTGTGTAGATTTGTCGGCAAGGGCTTCTTTTTCAAGATTTTTCTTTATCTCTGAAATAGGCTCGCTTGAAGACATAAAGTCAAGTAAGTTCGCAGAATAGCTTTTATTGTGCATATTGCTTGCCTTTCTCTTTCCTGTTTCTCCAAAATGAATAAAAACATTCTATACTAAATTTATAAAATTTTCAAGAGCAGGCAGGCTTGAAATAAAAATTTTCTTTTTCAGCTAAAGTATTTATTTTTTTGGTTTTAATTTTCTATGAAGGTAAGATCTTTCTAAGCCAACTAAGTCAGAAAGTTTTGTCATATTATTTTCTGCTTCTTCAAGTTTTTTTTCAAGATACCATTGCTCAAATTCATTTTTCGCACTTTTGTAATCAAGCGAAAGAAAGGATTGTGTGAAATGCTCGATTTCTTCGGCAAGCTTCTCTTCATTGCTTGAACTTGCTTCACTTGCTGCAATATTGCTTTCTGCCGAACTTAAACATGATTTGGCAGGGCTAGCTTGACTATGTAATGCAGTTATAAGTTTAGCTTCAAATAAAGAGGCATCTTCATTACTTAAAAGAGGCATAAGCATGTGCGGTTCGATAACTTGCTCTGGGTAGAGTATTGTAAGTTGTTCTAATACATGCTTTAATTCACGCACATTTCCTTTCCAGCTTGCTTTTTGCATAATAAGCATAGCTTGCGGTGAAAAAACTGGCGGGAGCATGTTATTTGCATACATTTCTTGTGAAAGTGCTATTGTAAGCAAGGGAATATCTTCTGCTCTTTCTCTAAGTGGAGGTAGGTTTAGTGGAAAACCTCTTAATCTGTAGTAAAGATCAGATCTAAAAGAGCCTTCGCTCATTGCTTTTTCTAAGTCTTTATTTGTTGCGGCTAAGATTCTTACGTCGACTTTAATTGTTTTGTTGCCACCTACTCTTTCAAAGCATTGCTCTTGCAAGACACGCAGTATTTTTGCTTGCGTTTTTAGGCTCATATCACCAATTTCATCTAAGAAAAGCGTGCCTTTATCGGCAAGTTCAAACTTGCCTATTCTGGCTTCTGCACCTGTGAAAGAACCTTTTTCATGTCCGAAAAGTTCAGATTCTATAAGTTCTTCTGGAATGGCAGCACAATTTATGGCAATAAAGGCTTTATCTGCTCTTTGGCTTGCCTTGTGTAACGCTCTTGCTGTTACTTCCTTACCTGTGCCGTTTTCGCCAGTGATTAATACCCATACTGGGGTAGGGGCAACAGAAGCTAATGCAGACTTAAATGTTTGCATTACTTGAGATTTGCCTACAAGGTTTTGATTTAATTCTTGATTGTCTAATTCTTTTTTAAGAGCAATATTTTGTGTTTTTAAGCTCTCAACCTCAACAGCTCTTTGCACAGTGTTGATAACTGAATCTAATGAAAGCGGTTTTTCTATAAAGTCGTAGGCACCGTATTTTAATGCTGTAACGGCTGTTTCAATTGTGCCATGCCCTGAAACCATGATAACGGGTATATTTTTGTAGTCGTCGATTTTTTTTATATGCTGTAAAAGCAGTAGACCGTCTGTATTGTGATTTGCTTCTTCATTGCGAGTTTCTGCAAGCCAAATATCTAATATAATAAGATGAACATGCTCCTTTGTTAAAAATTCAAGAGCTGAATTGCCGTCCTTTGCTTGCGAACAAATATAGCCCTCGTCTTCTAAAATTCCTTGCAAAGAAAGACGTATGCCTTGTTCGTCGTCAACTATAAGAATGTGTGGTTTTGCTTCTATCATATTTGCTACCGCTTTATTAGTGAGTGTAGATAAAAGTAACACGCTTGTATTGTAAGGTCAAATACTCGAAAGTGAGGCTAGCTTACGTTTTCTTATTTGTTTCGCCATTTTGTGCCCTTTATAAACGAAACCTCGCGTAGGGATAATCCCTTACAAGAGGCGTGGCTCTTGTTTCGCTCGCTAAAGCCTTTGTTCGCTGTGCTCACTTTTACTATTTTAATTAATAAAGTTCTTTAAAATTTCGTCCAGTGGTTTCTTTTCTAATTTAAAGCTCGCCAAGTGAAGAGCACTGATGCACAGCCAAGTCCTATCACCATACCTACCCAGAAGCCATAAGCTCCGATAGGTTCGGTAATAAATGGTAAACCATAGAAGCAAAGTGCGTAACCAAGCGGGAATGCAATTAACCAATAGGCTGTGAGTGCTAGTATAAGTAAGGCCTTAGTATCAGTGTAACCACGCAATATGCCAGTACTTGCAATTTGTATGCTGTCTACAATTTGATAAATAGCAGTAAAAACCATAAAGGATGAAGCAAGTGCGATAACTTCTACATCAGCTGTGTAAAGTGCAGCAATTTGATGTCTAAAGAAAATGATAAGTGAAAAGTTGAATAAGCCTATAAAAAGCGAAAGAAGTAAGGTTACTTTTCTTACAAGTTTTGCACCCTCTAGGCTTGAAAGCCCTAAATAATTACCAGTACGCATTGAAGTAACAACAGAAAGAGCAAGTGGAAGCATAAATACCATTCCGCTTACGTTTAATGCCACTTGATGCCCTGCAACAATATCTCTACCAAAAGGAGCAATTAAAAGAGCAACTAAGGAAAATATTGATATTTCGAGCAAAAGTGCAACAGCATTTGGCAAGGCAACAATGAATATTTTCTTGATAATATTAAAATCAATTTTTTGTAGTTTATAGGCTCGTGGATTTTTTCTGAGCACAAAGTAAAACATGCCTATCCACATAACAAAACAAACAACAGCAGAAGCAACAGCACAACCAACAGCACCTAGTGCTGGCATGCCAAATTTACCAAAGATAAATATATAGTTTAGCGGTATATTTACAGCAAGCGACAAAAAGCCAATAAGCATAGTTGGTCTTGTAAAGCCTTGTCCTTCTAAATAATAGCGCTCAACAAGATAAAACATAAGCGGAAAAACGCCTGTAAGCATAACTAAGAGATAGTCAGAAGAAAGGGCAATAAGCTCTGGATCAAAGGTAAGTGTTTTTAAAAACTGTGTAAGTCCAAAGAGAACAATTACAATAAAAAGAGCTATAAGGCTAGCATACCAATAACCTTGTGCTAAAAGAGCAGCAGCATTTTTTGCTCTCTTGCTTGGTTTTGAAGAGGCTATTTTTTCTGCAACCATTGGAATTAATGGCATTAAAAGCCCTTGCCCAAATAATGTAACAGGCACCCAAATTGATGAAGCCACAGCCACAGCAGCCATATGCACAGCACCTGCTCGCCCAGACATAACCGTATCAACAAAGGTCATGGATAAACCTGCAATTTGCCCAAGGCAAACTGGGATTGCAAGTTTAGTCATTGTTTTTGCTTCTTGCCAAAAAGTAGGGAGTTCTATTTTATTTTCTGTTGGCTTATTTTCTAATAATTGAGACATAAAGAGCTTTCTTCCATATGGTATAATGTTGGTAAAAACACCAAAGCTCATACTATATGAAAAAAAGCTCTTGTCAACAGATTAAAATAGCATATAACTATGCAATTTTATTATTAATGCTTTTTTTTGTTTAATTTATTTAAATTCTCATCAAGAATAAGGTAGAGTGCTGGCACTAAAGCAAGTGTAATAACAGTAGCAAAAAGCACACCAAAACCAAGTGAAATAGCAACAGGAATAAGCATTTTTGCTTGCCTTGAAGTTTCAAAAATCATTGGGCCAAGTCCAATAGCTGTAGTGAGTGTTGTAAGAAGAATAGGTCTAAAACGTCTGATTGCAGCTGTGTGCACAGCATCTCTTGCATTTTTTCCTGCTCGTCTTGCATTGTTGGCAAAGTCAATAAGAACAAGAGAGTCGTTTACAACAAGGCCAGCTAATGCAAGCACACCCATAACCGAAATAACACCTAAGCTATAGCCCATAATGACATGCCCAGCAATAGCGCCAACAATACCAAAAGGAATAGCAATCATAATAATAAATGGCTGTGTGTAGGACTTGAATGGAATAGCAAGCAATACATAGATAGCAAGTATAACAAAGAGTAAGCCAGAATAAAGCGAGGACATACTGTCGTCAATGTCTTTTTGCATACCTGCTTGCACAGTAGAAAGGCCAGGGAATTGTGCTTGTAGCTCTGGAATAATATTTGTGTTGATATCGGCTAATATTCTTGATGCTTCTGAACGCGGTGTTACGTTTGCAGACACTTCAAGTATTCTTTGCCCTTCACTTCTTCTGATGATTACAGGGGCAAGGTCTTCTTGAATGGTAACTACATCACGCAAATATACTTCTTCACCGCTTGGTGAACGCACAATAAGACTCATAAAAGTGCTTTCATCGGCTCTTTCTTCTTCTGGTAAGCGAAGACGCACAGTGACTTCGTCTCTTCCTCTTTGCTGACGAAGCACAGTAACACCCTCAAATGCTGAGCGTAATTGTGAGCTTATCATAGAGGAAGTAAAGCCTAGTTTTTCGCCAAGGGGAGTTATTTTTACAACATATTCTTTAGATTTGTCAGAGGTGCCAGTATCTACGTCTGAAACATTGGAATAGACTCTTATTCTTTCGGCAAGCATTTCAATAGCTGTGTCTAAAACTTCAGTATCTCTGTGAGCTAAACGCACGGTTAAAGCCTTACCAGAACCAGGGCCGCCTTTGTCAGATTGGAAGGAAATGCTTTCTACACCAGAAACATGTCCAACTTCTTTTTGCCATAATCCGGTAACTTCTTCTGTTGTGAGGGGACGAATGTCTGCATCTACTAAATAAAGATAGCCACGCATAGTAGAGCCATAATAGTTGATATAGATGCCTTCTGAAAGAGCGTCGCCACCATTTTCTTCAGCAACTTTCGTAGCTGCTTCGAAAAGTCTTTTTTCTAGTCTTGCTAAATCGTCTTCTGAAACATCTGTTGGCATAGCAATTTCAACATAGGCAAAGTCGGATTCAGTTTTTGGCATAAGTTCAATACCTAATCTACCAGAGGCAATAAATGCACCAGAAAGAATGAGCAAGCCAACACAAAAAGCAACAACTGAATATTTATAATCTAAAATCTTGTCTAAGCGTGGGCCATAAACGCGTTCAACCCATTTTGTGAAAGCATGGCTAAACTTACGCTGATAGGCACTTATTCTAAAGGTAAAAGAACCAGGACGCGGCTTTTTATCGTGAGCCAAGTGGCAAGGTAAAACATACAAACTTTCCACAAGCGAACAAATAAAAACAGCGGAAACAACAGGTACAATAGGAGCAAACATCATACCTAAGAAGCCAGGAATAAAAAGTATAGGTAAGAAAGCAACAACGTTTGTTAAAACAGAGAAAACAATAGGCGAGTTGATTTCTTTTGTGCCTAGCACAGCTGCTTCTGGCCTTGAATAGCCTTTGCGCCGCCAAATATGCACATTTTCACCCACAACAATAGCATCGTCAACAACAATACCAAGCGTGAGAATAAAGGCAAACATTGTCATCATATTAATGCTTGAACCATAAGGATTTAAAAAGAGAAAAGCACCCATGATAGCAATAGGAATACCAATACTTACCCAAACAGCAAGCTTTGGTTCTAAAAAGAGGGCAAGACAAAGGAATACAAGAATAATACCTGTAATAGCATTGCCAACAAGTAAGTCTGCTCTATCTGTGAAAACTTCGGCAAAATCCTTTCTAATATTGAGCGAAAGTCCAGCAGGTAAGCTTTGGTTTAATCTTTCTATAACTTCAAAAGATTCTTGCGCAAGAATAGCAGGGGTTTGTTCGCCAATAGCATATACATCTATCAAGACAGCTGGATGATTATTAAAATGTGCAAATGACTTTGTGTCTTCAAAAGTTTCTTTAATGATTGCAATGTCTTCAAGTAAAAGCCTTGAACCATCTTCAAGAGAAAGAATAGCAATTTGCCCAAATTCGTGAGCATAGTCACGTCTGTCATCAACAACAATAGAAATATCACCATTCTTTGTTTCCATTGTGCCAGCACCTTGTTCAATAGAGGCTGTTTGAATGGCAGAAGCAATTTCTTCTAATGTAAGGTCGTATTTTCTTAACGTGTCTTGTGAAACTTCAATTTGAATTTCTCTATCAAGTGTATTGTCAAGTTCAACTGAAGAAATATTTGGTTGTAGTAAAAGTTCGTCTTTTACAATGTCAGCCCATTCACGCAAGAAAAGTAAATCGTCAGAACCAGAAAGAATAATGGTCATAACTTCAACAACACGCTTGTTTAAGGTAACAATAGGTGTTTCAGCTGCATTTGGAAAAGTACGAATACGGCTGACTTCATTTTGTATGTCTTGCAAAAATCTGTCTCTGTCTGCACCTTCAACTGCATCTGCATAGACTGTAGCTGTGCCGTTAGAACGCACAAAAGCTGTTACCTCGTCTATATTTTCTACATTGCGAACAGCATCTTCAACTGTGATAACCATACCTTGTTCAATTTCTTCAGGAGTAGCACCTGAAAGTTCAAGGGTTATAGTTACTTGGTCTATCTCAAATGGCGGAAAAACTTCTTGCTTCATATTTGTCAAGAAAATAAAGCCGCCTACAAGCATTGCCCACATTAAAAGGTTGGCTGCAACATTGTTTTGCACCATCCACGCAATAGGGCCTTGCCATATCTTTTCTTTTGGTATTCTTTGCTCACTATCTTGTGAGTGATTTTCTTTTTCTATCATTCTGTATATGCCTTATATTGTGTCTTATATCATAATTAAGACAAGCTTTCTTGACTTATTAAACTTCTTTACTCTGCTTTTGCTTTTTCGCCTTTTTTCCTATTTGGATTTTTTTCAGCATCAGGCTTATTTGCAGGCATTTCTTCATTTATTTGTTGGCTTTCTGGCTCTTGTTGATTTTCTGGGGCTTGTGGACTTTCTTCTGCTTCTTGATTTGAAACTACAGGCTTGATTAAAATATCTTCAACAGGAGTTGAAAGCCCAGAAACGTAGATAAGTGTGCCATCAGCTAAACCAGGATCTTTGATGTAGGCTACTGAGCCATCACGCCAAATCATAGTAACTTCAATAGGTTTTAGCTTGTTTTGTGCATCAACAATCCAAAGAGTAGTGTTGTTGAGAACAGCTCCGCGTGGCAATGATAAAACATCATCATACACGCCAGCTTCGATAGAAATATTTACTTGATCGCCCATAAGTAAAGGCGTGCGATTATTGCCTTCTTCAAGAGCTATAGGATCATTTATACGAACAAGCATCTTGCCCATTCTTGATGCAGAAGATAAAGCTCCAACAATTTGGATAACTTCGCCATTCCACTCTTCGCCAAAGTTAGAAAATACCTTCACGGGAATTTCTTTTACAGGGCCGGCAAGAAGTTCGTTATTATATAATGTATCTACAGGAATAGCGACATCAGCCCAATATTCATCAATTGCAACTAATTCTGCTATAATTTCGCTTGTAGAAATGTTTTGCCCCGTTGAAACATTACGTTCAACTATAAGAGCGTCGAAAGGTGCTTTTATTTCAGTTCTTTCAAAATTGAGTTTTGCACTGTCAACATCGGCTTGAGCAATTGCCATATCGGCTTTTGCTTGCTCTAGTTGTGGCTTTCTTAAGGTGAGGCTTTGTTGTATTTTTGATTGATTAGCTGAACTTTGTATGAAACTTTTAAGTTGCTCAAGTTCTGTACGAGCAATAGCTTGTTGGCCTTGCTCTAACTGATAATTTGCCTTTGCCTTTGCAAGATTTGCTTGACTTTTCTTTAAAGCATTTTCGTAGTCTCTTTTTTCAAGAGTAACTAAAACAGTGCCTTTTTTTACAATAGCACCAGGTTCAAATTCAGGTGAAATTGTTTCAACTGTGCCGATAATTTGGCTTTTTAGTGAAACTTGTTGTGAGGCTATTAATGTGCCTACTGTTTCTACAGTAATAGGAATAGTGCCCTTTGAAATAGCAAAAGCTTCGATTTGTGGAATAATTTTAGGCGGTGCTGCTCTTTGGGCTGTTGGTTTTGTTGCAATAAATATAAAGGCACCAAGTATAGCCACAAGAAGAATAAAAACAGGAAGAAATTTCTTTATTAATGCTTTAAAATCTATTTCTTTAAAGTTTTGCATTTTTTTTACGTTTTTGCTCGAATTCATATTTTAATTCCTAGGGATTGGTATAGATCTACTCTCAATTTTAAAAGCTCTGCTTTTTCTCTGATAAGTGTTCTTTCAAGATTTTGTAAAGTTTGTAACTGCGTTATATATCTAAGAAAATCGCCAGCACCAAAGAGATAGCTTGTTTCTGCTTCTTGCAGTGCTGCTTTTTCGTAAACAAGCTGTTCTTCTAATATAGCTAAATATTTCTTTTGTGCTTCTTCTGCCATAAGTGCGGTATTTACTTCATCAAGAGCAAGTGAAACAGTTTTTACATAGTTAATAGCAGCTTCTTGGGTAATGGCATCTTGCCTGTCTGCCGCTGCGGATTTTGCACCGCCGTCAAATAATGTTCCGCTTACTGTGCCTACTATAGTAGCAACCCAATCGTCTAAAAGGCTATTTATATCAACCACGCTTGCAAGTTCGGTAACACCTAAGGTTATAGACGGGAAATACGCAAGTTTTGCCGCTGAAAGATCTTTGTCTTCAGCTTGTAGACGAAGTTTTGCTGCTCTGATGTCTGGTCTATTATGTAATAAATCAGCTGGTAAGCCTGTTTCAGGAAGAGGAGGGAGTTTTGGTAAGTCCTTTTCGCTGATATCTAAAGTATAGGTAGGCAAGTTGCCCGTAAGTAGAGCAAGGCTCGCAAGTAAGGCTCTCTCTTTTTCTATAAGCAAAGGTTCATCTGCTTTTGATTGCAAGAGCTGTTCTTTTTGCTGTAGCACGTCAAGGCTAGTTGCTTGCCCGTTGAGATAGCGAACCTCCTGAATTTCTACCATGGCAGTATTTAGTTCTACTTGTTCTTTTAATATGGCAAGTTCTGTTCGCGTGGAAAGTAAATCTATATAACTGTCAGTAATAGAAGAAGATATGCTAAGCACTGCTGTGAGAACATCTTCATAAGAGGCTTGAAAACGGTAGTCCACTGCTTGAGCTTGGGCAGTATATCTTCCCCATAAGTCTAATTCGTAAGATAAGGAAAAATTAGCAGAATAGTCAGTTTCTTCATAGGCTTTTGTTGAAGTGCTGTCGTTTGAATTATTTACATAATCTGTTCTACCACTGTAAGAAATACTAGGAATAAGCACTGAATAAGCTTGACTAAGCGTTGCCGCACTTTGGTTTAATCGTGTAAATGCAATTTGTAAGTCGTAGTTACCACTTCTTTTATTTTCAGAATCTAAAGAAGTGAGAGCCATTTCTTGAATAGTGTTTAATTCCTCACTATTAAATGCGTGCCACCATTTGGCATTATTAATGCTCGCACTTCCACCCTCTGCTAAGAAAGTATCTGGCAGTGGAATGTGCTCTGCTTCGTAACTTGTCATAATATTTGCACAAGCACTTAAGCAAAGTGAGCAAGTAAATAAAAGGGCACAATGAAATTTGCTTTTTTTCATAATTTGTCTTAAATTTATAGTATGTTTATAAGGTGAATTTGTATAAAAAATATACAGAGCTGTTGGCTATATGTATAGCAATTATACATTATTTTCTTTAAATATTGAAAAATAGATAAAGAAATAGTTTGTTTGCATATATAATGCACAATATGTGCCAAAAAATCTTACTCTAAATATGATAAAGGCCACTATACACAAAGTAAAAAATAAATGCATTAAAAAAAAGTGTGTAGAAAAACTTGCCAAATGTATAAAGTGGTATTACTATAAATTCTACAATAAAAATAGTTTAAAACTATGTTGCCGAAGGAGGCTACATTGAATCAATTTTCAAAAAATACACTGTTATGGCTACTCATTGCCTTTGCAGTACTGCTTATCTTTAACACTGTTGGAAGACAAACTGAACAAGGCTCTGACATGCCTTACAGCGAATTTATTAACATGGTAGATTCTGGCAGTATTGCTGAAGTTTCAATTGTTGAAAAAGTGCTCAAAGGTAAAACA
>CAYJHN010000019.1:15461-16080 GCA_964369985.1 uncultured Desulfovibrionaceae bacterium
CATACATGCCTGACGATCCAGGCTTAATTTCAGACCTTCTGAACAATAATGTTGTTGTCAATGCACAACCACCAGAAGAATCGCCTTTCCTTATTTCCGTGCTTATATCATGGTTTCCTATGATACTTCTCATCGGTGTGTGGATTTTCTTCATGCGTCAGATGAATGGTGGCGTAGGGGGAAAGGGCGGAGCAATGAGCTTTGGCAAGTCAAAAGCAAGAATGTTAAATCAAGAACAAGGCAGAGTGACTTTTGCTGATGTTGCTGGTGTTGACGAAGCAAAGGACGAATTAGTCGAAGTTGTTCAGTTTTTATCAAATCCTAAAAAATTCACACGTTTAGGCGGACGTATTCCTAAGGGTGTTTTGCTTGTAGGCCCTCCGGGAACAGGTAAAACTTTGCTTGCTCGTGCTGTTGCTGGCGAAGCTGGTGTGCCATTCTTCTCAATTTCTGGTTCAGATTTTGTTGAAATGTTTGTTGGTGTTGGTGCGTCACGTGTTCGTGATCTTTTCATGCAAGGTAAGAAAAATGCTCCATGCCTCATTTTTATTGACGAAATCGACGCTGTTGGACGTCAGCGTGGTGTTGGTATTGGCGGCGGACATGATGAAAGAGAGCA
>CAYJHN010000020.1:0-16021 GCA_964369985.1 uncultured Desulfovibrionaceae bacterium
TTTTCTTTTTTAACTCTTTTAATAATTTAAGAAATTTTATTAATTTGACAAGCCTTTTTCCACATAAGTAATTTCACACAAGTATTAAAGAAAGCATATAATGTTAAATACTTTTCTGTTTAATATAAATAAAGGGAAACTTCATAGGTATAGAAGCTTCCCAATAATATGCATAAAAAATATCTTTTTATTTATATAGTTTTTATTTGTCTACAAAAGAATCATGCAAGAAGTCTATATGCTACACCATATACACGCGGTGGGAAAAGATGTGATAAAGAGTAGGTTTCAATATCAAATCCTGGAGTTTCTGCCTGAATTTGGTCAACAATTGAAATACCAAGACCAAGTGAAACATATTGTAATACAGTAAGGAAGAAACCTGTGTACTGTTCTACTTTAATTGACAAATGTCTTTTACGCAATTCAGTCATTACGCAATAATCAAGTGGCTGCTCACGCACAAGGCCAATAACTGGCTGTGAAGCAATGTATTCTAAAGTAACAGGAGTTGAAGGAGGGTTAGCCCAGCCTCTTGGTGTTACTAAGGAAAGATTTGTTGAAAATATTGGAAAAAAGAGAGCGTCTGGTGGCAGCAAATCTTGCTGGGTAATAACAAAGTTACTTTTTTCAGCTACATAAGCTTGTTGTATAAAGGCTGCTCTTTCTGGTAAAACATCTATTTCTATATTTGGATAGAGTTTTCTGTATTCTTTAATTTTAGGTGGCAAATAATGCGCGGCAATACCGTATGAAGCAATAATACTGATTTGTCCGTGTAGCTCGTCATTATGGGCAATTTCTGTTCTAATTTGTTGCAATAAAGAAAAAATCTTCATTGCTATTGGATAAAGTTGTGCGCCTTCTGGAGTAAGGCGTAAAGGGTTTGATTTTCTGTGCAAAAGGCTCACGCCTAATGTTTCTTCCAACTTTTTTACTTGATATGTGATCGAACTTTGCTTTCTATTCATTACTTCGCCAGCACGAGAAAATGAACCTGTTTGAACCACATAATAAAAACCTCTTAACCACTGGAGAAAATCGCCATTAAATTCTTCGGACATTCCCATTCTAACTCCTAAATAGCAAACATAAATAAAATCAATGTATTGCTATGTCATCTTCAAAGCACATAAGACAAAAGTCTATGCCTTTATTCAAAATTCTACTTTTTTGATTAGCTTTATCAAAAAAGTTACTATGTCATGTTTTATTAATTAATGCAAATTTTTATAACATATCTATTTTATTGATATTTTATTTTATGCCTTAAGCTATCTTATTATAAACACAATATTAAATTTTTTATAAATATTCTATTTTTTATAAATATTTTTGATATACAGTATAAAATGCAATTGACTCATGCGATTAAAGACTTAGTTTATAGTATACAAGTTCATTTTAACGGAGGAGACTTTAAAGCATTATGAAAAAATTGTATTTACTATTATTGTTGTTATCACTCGCATTTCTTGTTGCTTGTGCCCCTCAGCAAAAAGAAGTTGCACAAATCCCAATGTATAAGGAAACATTGATTGAAGATCTAGGGCCGTGCTGACAAAGCTCTTTTTTAAAGAAAGGGTCGTAGTTACGGCCAATAAAAATAGATTATAATAATATATTATAAGATCACCACCTGCCTTTTGGTAGGTGGTTTTTTTTATGCATAGAACAAGTGTATAAATTCTATTTTTGGCAAAAAAAAAAGTCCTCTTTATTTCTAAAGAGGACTGTAAGTTCTAGTGGTGGAAACTACAGGACTTGAACCTGTAACATCTGCCTTGTAAGGGCAGCGCTCTACCAATTGAGCTAAGCTTCCGACTTGTTTTTTATAGAGAATTGCCTACTAAAAGTCAAGCATTTTTTTCAAAAAATTTAATATTTTTTTATTTATTCTCTAAGCTATTTATTTTATTGGTTTTTCCAAGCTATAAAAAGATCTTTATTGTTTGATTTTTACAGAAATATTAGAAAAAATATTGGCTAATTCTCTATTTGTTTCCTGCCATACTCTTGTATTTGCAATTTGAGCCTTTCTTCTTGCCAACCATCTACAAAGATTTGTTAAGTCTTGAGTTGATAAAGAAAGGTTATTTCTTTGCATAATTTTAGCAATAAGTTCAGATTCTCTTACTTTTAAGTTTTCATTGGCTCTTTCAACTTGCGGAGCATAGTCTTGTATTTTTTTACGAAGAACATCAAGAGGTTTATTTGCATACCTTGCTTCGTCAAATTCTACTTGAGCTCTTGCAAAAGCATCTTGTGTATCATTTACATTTTTTTCGGCAGCGTACAAATTATGCATAAGTTCATCAAATTCAGTCACATCTGAAATTGTTACAAGTGCTTGTGCTAAGGAGCTTGCATAATTTGCGTAAAAAGCGTCCATTCTTTTAATTTCATCTTGTGAATATGTTGAACCATTTTGTTGTGGCGAATTTGCATACATTTTATAGGCAGCTAAAAACTGTTCTTCGTATGCTTGGTAAAGACGGGCAAGAGTTTGAGATTTATAGACATAGTCCATAATAAATTCTCTTGACTGTGCAAAACCAGCTGAATTTGGCAAATCCCTAAGATTTGAACCATAATATGAGCTTGCTTTTAAAGGTGATGAATTTGACAGATTAGCATAATTTTCTACAAGATACTGTGCAAAACCGTCTATAAAGTTTGAACTAATCACTTTATCTTGGCTAGGTGCTGTTGTTCTATTTCTTACTGTAGTGATAACATTACCATTTTCATCAGTAATTTCTACTTGTTCACCTTGCACTTCATTTTCAAAGGAAGCCAATGCTCTTTGTCTATCTTCTTCGTCTTTGAGGGCTTGGGCTTCTGGATTTGCTTCCGTAACAATTTTAAAGCCTAGATATTGATCAACTTCTCCTTCTTTTGAGCTATCTGCATTTGAAGAAGAACTTGAAGAAAGAGTGCCCTCTTTACCGTCTACAGTTTGACTACCTGTATTCTGGCTTGCATTTTTCCCTTGGTCTTGCTTTTGAATTTTTGAACTTGCATCATCTAAAGCATTACCATAAAAGCTTTCGCTTTCATTGCTAGACTTTTCAGTATTTGTCTTACTTCCAATAAGTTCAGAATTTTGAAGAAGCTGTTCTCTGTCTTTTTCTGTTTCTGTTTGTGATGTATAAAAATAATAGCCACCACCAGCTACAGCTACAAGCATAAGCATAGCAATAATTTTTGCTGCGGCATTGCCGCTTTTTTCGCCTATTGTGCTTTGTTCAGACGAGTTTGTGTTTTGTGTGTTCATTTAAAATCCTCTTAGAAGCTCTTCTAAATTCAGATATTTTTTGGAATTTCAACAAAAATGAATTTAGAAAAACATCTTAGAATTTATAAGGTTTACTGAGGATTACTTTATTATTTCCGTCTTTAATATCTACTATAAGAGCATAAGCATTGTCATAAGCTTCTTTGTTTTCAGCTGTAATAGGAAGCGGGTATTTTTTCTCAACACGCATTCTAAAGCTGTATGTACCCCTTGGTTCTGCTAATTCAATCTTTGTGCCATCAGCTTTTACAAGAGTAAAAGAAATCACGCCTCTATGCTTTACTTGTCCTAAATTTTTCAAAGCAAAGTTTACTTGAATTTCATTTGCATTTTTTACTGCATTTAAATGTTCAAAAGCCATAAGAGTTGAACTTATTTCGTTTAATTCAAGTTCTTTTTTCTCTTCAGTTGCTACAGTTTCAGCTTCAGCTTCTTTATCCATGTCAAATTCAACAACAACTTTCTTCTTGTCTCCTTCTTCTTCCATTTCTTCGCGTGCAAGAATATTTTCGAATAAAGGCTGACTATCTTTTAAAGATACTGATGGAGTTTCTTCGGCAACTGTTTCAACACTTTCAACTATAGGCTCTTGTATTTGCACAAGATCTTTAGGTTCTTCACTTTTCGCATCTTCTTTTGCCATTTCTTTTGTTTCTGGCATTTTTTCTACTTCTTTAGTAGCTTCATCAACTATAGATGTAGGAAGAGTTTCTTTATTAGCTTCAGTTGATGTAGATGAAATAGACTTACTTGTTTCAATAAGTCCATCCATTTCTTTTTTCAACTTAGCTTGATATTGAAACCAATATAAAGAACCTACCATTATTATTAATAAAACCAAACCTGCTAGCACACTGCTTGAAATTTGCTTTCTTTTCTTTTTTGGCAATACAAAACCTTGTGCCTGCTGGTTGTCATTATTCTCAGGTGCACTCATAAAAACCCCTTAAAACTTAGAATTTATAAAACCTACTTAAAAGTAGTTTATTACTTTGATCTTTTACTTCTACTATAAAACCATAGGCATCACTTGAGCTTGCTTTGAGCTCACTAGGAATAGTTATTTCATAGTTTTTTGCTACCATTCTTAAAAAATTGTAGGTAGCTGGTGAAAAATCAATATATTTTTTAGAACCATCAGCTAAGATTAAAGCAAAGGAAAAAACACCCCTATGCCTTGTATCTACTCGGTTTCTCAATGTAAAATTAGTAATAACTAAAGATGGAGTTTTCGTAACTTCAAAACCTTCCAAGGCAATTTGTGCAGAATTTACTTCTTCTACTTCTATATTAATAGCTTTTACACTTTCTACTTTTTCAATATTTGTATTTTGCGATGTTTCTACATTTTCTGCTTGACTTGCTACACTTGTATCTACTTCTTGTGTAGACACTTGGCTTTCTTGACTGCTCGCCGCATTTGAGCTTTTTGTATTTGCTTCATTTGTGTTTTCAGGTTCTTGAACGGCATTAACAGCAGAATTTTGCTGACTAGTTGTGGAATT
The DNA here is from genome assembly GCA_964369985.1 of uncultured Desulfovibrionaceae bacterium. GTDB lineage: Bacteria > Desulfobacterota > Desulfovibrionia > Desulfovibrionales > Desulfovibrionaceae > CAYJAZ01. The sequence continues at coordinate 4,804 of CAYJHN010000020.1, forward strand.
TTGAGCAAATAAAGGCAAGCTTAATTCCTTACTGCCTTTTCCACCTAAAAGAGGTTCGTCTACAATTTCTTTAAATTTTTCATCTAAATCAAGCGGATTTTTAACTTTTCCCTTTTCTTTTTCTGATTTTTGTCCTTCTATAGCAAGAGAGGCCTTTTCTAAGGCAGTAAGATCAAGAGTTTCTGCATTTTTCAGATAATCCTCTTGTTCTTTTTGCTTTTGGTCTTCTGTTTTCTCGTCAGGAAGCCAAAAAGCTAATCTTGCGATAAAGTTTTTTTCTTTATTTGAGTCACTTTGGCTGAACTTGTCAGTGTCAATTTCAAGCGAAAGTGCTACAAATGCTATTAATAATACTATCAGAAAAGTTCTCAAAACCGTTCACCTATTGTGCAGATTTTTTTTAACATTAATAGAGTATGAAAAATATGTCAACATGTAAAAAATACCATTTCATAATTATTTTCCACAGATTAAGCTACTTTTTAGCTTTAGTTTAATTTCTTTCTTTTTTTTCATTTGCTTTTAGTATTTTGCATTGTTTGACAAACACATCATTTCAATGTTAACTATGAACTGTTAATTTTACTTTTGTACAGAAAATAAAAATTACGCACTTTTCTTGCTTGGAGATTTTATGAAAATCACTATATGGGGAACAAGAGGCTCTGCTCCTAACGCAAATGCCGATAAAATACGATTTGGCGGCAATACCACTTGCATTGAAGTCAGAACAAATTCTGGTGATTGTATTATTTTAGATGCAGGAACAGGAATAAGAGATCTTGGAACAAAACTCCTAGAAGAAGATAAACCAAAAACCTGTACTATTTGCTTTACACATAGTCATTGGGATCACATGTATGGCATAACTGCCTTTACCCCACTTTTTGCAAAAAATTGGAATATAGATCTTTATGGTCCAGTTTTTGGTTCGCACAACTGGCAACAAACATTTGAAACAATTTTCACTTCTTCCTATTTTCCTGTTGTTTGGGAACAAATTGGCAAGAGACATACAATTAACGAATTTGCGCCTAATTCTTCTTTTCAAGTTGGCTCTGCTCTCATAGAAACGCTTCAAACAAGCCATCCTGGCGGAAATGTTGCATATAAAATAACAGCCGACGGTTGGACTTTCTTTTTTTCTGGCGACCATGAATGGGGCACATATAATGAACAAGACAGTGCTGCTCTTGAAAAGTTTATGAAAGGTGCTGATGTTATTCTAGCCGACAGCCACTTCTTTGCACACGAATACCCTGCCCATATTGGTTGGGGGCACAGCACAATGGATCAATGGATTGAACATACGCAAAGAACTGGTGCTAAACTTTTGCTTTTCACACATCATCACCCTGAGCACACTGACGAAGAACTAGATCAATATTTGCTTTCTATTTATAAAAAACATTCAATAGTTCCTTATAGCATGGCTTTAGCATACGATGGCATGGTTGTTAATAACGATATGCAAATTGATAAAGCAGAAGATCCAAGAGCACAATTTGCATGCCCTATGTGTGCTTTTTCGCGTAAGGTTTCGCATTATGCTGACTATGGCTTAGTATTAGAAAGAATATTAACAGAAGCTCGCTCCTTTGGACATGCCGATGCAGGAACAGTGTACCTTCTTGATAAATCTAACAGATTAGCCTTTTCTTACGCACAAAACGAAACACTTTTCCCTGGTTCAGCAGCAAATAAAATGATATATTTAAATGCAAGTATCCCACTTGATACTCGTTCTATTGCTGGTTATGTAGCCTTGAGAAAAATCAGCCTAAACCTTCCAAATGTTTATTCTTTACCAAGCAATGTACCCTATAAATTTAATAGCGAATTTGACAAAACAACGGGCTACAGCACTGTGTCAATTTTAGCTGTGCCACTAATTGGCGTAAATAAAAATGTAATTGGTGTTCTACAATTAATTAACAGTTTAGATGAAGGCGGCAAACCGCAGCCATTTACTTCGCTTATTCAATCACAAGTAGAGCAAATTGCCATTTTAGCAGCTGATACAATCGAAAGAAACCGCACTGCAACTGAACTAATTGTGCGTATGCTTGAAACTTCAAGCTTGCGTGACCCTGCTGAAACAGCTGGTCATGTTATGCGTGTGGGTTCGGTTGCCTCAGAACTTTATCAACGCTGGGCAGAAAAAAGAAATGTGCCTATTGAAGAAATACGTACAGCCAAAGACACTATCAAACACGCAGCTATGCTTCACGATGTGGGCAAGGTGGGTATTCCAGATAATATATTAAAAAAACCTGGTAAGTTAGATGATTATGAATTTAACGAAATGAAAAAACACACTTATTTAGGTTCAAGCTTATTTAAAAACCCAACTTCTAATCTCGATAAAATGGCTTTAAATATTGCTCTACATCATCATCAAAAATGGGACGGCTCTGGTTATTCGGGTAATTCTGAAGTGCCATCACTAGCTGGTGAAGAAATTCCATGGGAAGCAAGAATCACCGCTTTAGCAGACGTTTATGACGCACTCATTTCAAAAAGATGCTATAAAGAACCTATGTCACAAGAGCAAGCACTAGAAATCATAAGAAAAGATGCTGGCAAGCACTTTGACCCCGAAATGGTTGAAGCTTTTTTTGAAATAAAAGAAATACTTCTTGTTATTTCGCAAAGATTTGCTGATGACGAGGCCTGCACTAAACTTTAACTTTAGAACAAAGCGAAAAATAAGTGTATTTTTATTTATCGCTTTTTCTTTAATATCATTTGAAATTATATGATATTATTGAACAATATTCCTAAAGCCTTAATTCCTTTACCTTGACAAATTGAATATTTAATTCTATGTTTCTCTTGAAAGAAATTAAATATTAAATTTTATTATTTAAAAATAAATTTTCCAAAACTCTCCTAATTCGAGGATAAAATCAATGAAACAGTCATTTAAAGTACTTGTAAAAACTTCTTCCTTACTTCTTATGCTCTCTCTTTTTGCACCGCAAGCACATGCTGACGGACATGCTAAAGTAGATATAATGCAAAGCTTACAAAGTGCTTTTGCTTATAGCCCAAAGGTAAAAGCCTCATTAGAAAATAAAGTGCAAGCAAAAGAACAAATTAAGCAAGCGAAAGCTGGGCATTTGCCAACTTTAGACGCATGGGCTGGAGCTGGTTTTGCGCAAGAAGAATCTACATTAAGTAAGAATGACAATACTTTTGATGACGTTATTGAAACAGCAGAAGTAGGCATGACATTAAGCCTTTCTTTATGGTCAGGCGGAAAAACTTCAGCCTTAGTAAGAGGGCGTGAATCGGCTTACGAAGCTGCAAATCTTCAAGCTTTAGACACTTCAAATACTTTAGCTTTTGATACTATTTCAGCACATGTTGACCTTATACGCAGACAAGAATTAGTAAAACTTGCTCAAGGCCATGTAAACGCCCATAACCACACACTTTCTCTCCTTAGAAGCCGTGTAGCACAAGGCCTTTCAAGCACTGGTGAAGTAGATCAAGTTTTAGGTAGATTAAATATAGCTAAAGCAACTTTACTCGCCCACAAAGAGAGTCTTGAAGCAGCTCAAATCAATTACAGAAGAATAACTGGTCAAGCTGCACCTGCAAGCTTAGCTCCTGTTGCTATGCCATCGGTTATGTACAAAAATATCGAAGAATTAAACACACTTTGCTTAACAAATAATTATAAAATCCGTTCACTTTTTGCTCAAATAGATGAAATCACACACGATAAAGATGCTTCAGAAAGTGCTTACCTTCCGCAACTTTCATTTGATGCAGGCCCATCTTATACTTCAAAAGACACTTCTGGCGACAAAGACATTGTTGCTTGGGATGCTATGATTAACCTTAGATGGAACCTCTATAGCGGTGGCGAAGACACAGCTATTGTAGCAGCAAGCAATGCAAACATCAGAGGCGCAAAGCAAAGCTTACACGATGCAAAAGATATGCTTGAAGAACAAGTAAGAAGAGTATTCAACCGTGCACAAACAGCAAAAGAACAAGAAACTTTTTATGTGCAAGCGCGTAAAGCAAGTGCAGCTGCAAGAAATAACTTCAACGCACAATTCAAAGTTGGCAAAAGAGACTTACTCAGCGTTTTAGATGCTGAAACAGAAACTTTTGCAGCAAGCACAGAAGCTGTTCTTGCATCATCTGAATCTCTTTTAGCTCAATACCAACTTCACGCTTTAGCAGGTACTCTTTTTGAAGAACTTCAAATTTCACCTGTAGTTGAATAAAAGTAAAAAATAGAAATTGAAAATGTGTTCTATGTAAAAGCATAGAACACATTTTTTTGTTTTAACTTTCTTTAATTTTGCAAAAACAGCATTTTAATTAGATTTTTACTTCCTAGACTTAAATGCAATTTTAGTGTATGATTTTGCCTAGAATCTACAAATAATAATAGAATACTTAAGGAATACTTTGTGGAAAACACTCTTCATAAAGAAAATAAATCCCATTGGTTTTGGGAAATAATAAGACATTTTGCTCCGCTCTATGTACACGTTGGCGTTGCCTCACTTTTGATAAATCTTTTTGGGCTTGCCATGCCTTTATTTGTGATGAATGTATACGACAGAATCGTTCCAAACAATGCTTTTGAAAGCCTTTGGGTGCTTACTTTTGGTATTGTTATTGCGATGATTCTTGACTTTGTTCTCAGAAATGCAAGAGCTTATTTTGTTGATACTGCTGGCAGAAATACCGATGTTATTCTCATGGGTAAATTTATGGATATCATTTCTGATGTCCGCCTAGATGCAATGCCAAACACTTCTGTTGGCGGGCTTTTAGCAAAGGTAAGAGAATTTGAATACATACGCGAATTTATGGGTTCAACTACTCTTATTGCCTTTTTAGATTTGCCCTTTATTCTGCTCTACATTCTTCTTATTGGTTTTCTTGGTGGCTGGTTAGTTTTTGTTCCCCTCTGCTTTATACCTATAATGCTGCTCACAACTTATTTTACACAAAATTCTTTCAAAAAAGCCACACAAGAGCAGCTTAGAACAACTGTAAAGAAAAATGCACTTCTAGGTGAAATAGCTGCTGGTTATGAAACTATGCGTGCAGCAAGACTTGAAAAATCTTTGTCTGACAGATGGGATATTTTAGTTGATCTTAGTGCGGACAGCACTATTTATGCGAAATTACTAGGTGTTTTTACTGCACATACAAATCTTTTTCTTTCATCTCTTTCTTCTGTTTTACTTGTTTTCTTTGGTGTGTATAGTATTTCAGCAGGCAATATGAGCATGGGCGGCCTTATCGCTTGCGTTATCTTGCTTGGACGTTGCATTGCTCCTTTAACTTCATTTGTTTCAGTATTAAGCAATTTGCACAAGGCAAAGCTTGGCCTTGAATCGCTTGATGCCTTGATGAAATTGCCAAAAGAAAATCCGCATGAAAAAAGAGTAAGTGAAGAATTATTAAATAAAAAAAAATCAAGCTTAGAGCTATTACAAGGTGTAGAAAATCAAAATATAAGCAAGGATTTGGCTCTTGCAAATCCCGATGTAGCAATACAAGCAAAGGATAGCCTACACATAAGAAGAAGGGCACAAAATGTCGATATTATTTTTGATAATGTGAGCTTTCGCTACCCTTCTGCCCCTTCAATGGATACAATGACCTATTCTCTTTCTCATGTAAATTTGCGTATAACAAAGGGCGAACACATTGCCCTTATTGGAAAAACTGGTTCAGGAAAATCTACACTCACACGTTTAGCAGCTGGACTTTATTTACCAACAGACGGCAAAACATTTTACGGCATTGTAGAAATGGGCATTGCTCCTATGCGTGAAATACGCAAAAATATTGGTGTGTTACCACAACAAGTTGTTTTATTTAGCGGAACAATACGTTCAAATATTTGTGATGCATGGCCAGATGATGTTGTATTTACTGAAAAAGCCTTGATAGAGCTTGCAACAATGTGCGGAGTCATGGATTTTGCAAGTAAACACCCACTAGGTTTAGACATGCCTGTTGGCGAACACGGCATTGGTTTATCGGGCGGGCAAGCACAAGCTGTTGGTTTAGCAAGGGCTTTAGCTGGTAATCCTGAAATAATCATACTTGACGAACCTTCAAGTAATCTTGATATTGAAAGCGAAAAACTTCTTATTCAACGTTTACAACCTTACTTAATTGGCAAAACGCTTATCATGGCAACACACAGAAATTCTATGCTTCATCTTGTGGATAAAGTTGTTACAATGGAAGATGGTAGAATTACAAATATTCTTGCTGTAAAAAAGGCAAATGCAGATGCAAAATAAAGATATAAATTCACAAAAAAATATAAAACAAGAAAGTTCTGATCTTGCTATAGCAAAAAAGAACAGTCTTGCCATGTATGAAAGAATAAAAAATTTCATAGAGCCGCTTAAAGAAGATACTTTACATCTTTCCCCAAGACAAAAGGCTATGCAAAAAAGTGTGACCACTTCTTCTGTTCGCCTTGTATGGCTCGTTTTTATTTCTCTTGTAGTCCTACTTTTATGGGCTGGTTTTTCCTCTATTGATGTTATTGTGCGTGGTTCTGGGCAAGTTGTACCTTCGCAAAGAATACAATTAATTCAAAACCTTGAAGGCGGTATCTTAGAAGAAATACTTGTCAAAGAGGGCGACACAGTTGAGCAAAATCAGCTTCTTGCACGCATAGACAATGTCACAGCAGGTAGCCAGTATCGCGAGGCAGTTATCAGATCTTTAGATCATCAAGCTACAATAGCAAGGCTAAAGGCACTTATCAATCAAGATGAACCTGTTTACCCGCCAGAAGTTTTAGAAAATCAAGAACTTGTTTACAGACATAATAATATTTTTCTTGCAATGAAAGAGCAAGAACAAGCAGAATTAGACATTCTTATTTCGCAAGCAGAAGCTCAATTAAAAGAAGCCTCTGAATTAAAAGCTAAGGAAAAAGAATTACTAACATCTTTAGAACTTGTCAACAAACAAAGAGCTTTAGCAGAAGTTGCGTTGAGGCAAGGAGCTTATTCAGAACTTGAATTTTTATCTATTGAACAAGATGTGCAGAAAATAAAATCAGAACTCATTGCCCTAGAACATTCAATTCCTCGAGTTGAAATTAAAGCAAGGGAAATGCAAGAAAGACAAAAAAGCTATTCAGCAGAAAAAAAATTAAAATACAATCAAGAAATAGGCGAAAACGAAGCACAACTTATTTCCTTACAAGAATTACTCAAAGCTGGCAGTGATAAAGTATTAAGAACAGAATTAAAAACCCCTGTTCGTGGTGTTGTAAAAAGAATCTACCAAAACACTGTTGGCGGTGTTGTTTCGCCGGGCGCTACACTTATGGATATTGTTCCACTTGACGATAATCTTATTATAGAAGCTCGCTTTAGCCCAGCTGATATTGCCTTTCTTTCGTCTGGTTTGCCTGCTATAGTGCGTTTTTCTGCCTACGATTTTTCAGTCTACGGCTCTATGGACGCTGTGGTGGACACTATAAGTGCCGACACTTTGCAAGACGATAAAGGTATGATATTTTACATAGTAAAGATAAAAACAAAGGATACTGTTTTTAAAAGTCAAGACAGGGATCTTCCAATTATTGCAGGTATGCAAGCCGAAGTTGACATTGTTACTGGTAAAAAAACCATACTTGATTATATTCTAAAACCTCTTTTAAAGGTGACAAATAGAGCTTTCAAAGAGCAATAATCTTGTATTTTTTATAAAAAAAAGAGTAAAATAGCATTAGTTATAAGATTTCATCCATAAAGGGCACAACATGGCGAAACAAATTTAAATAAGTGAGCACAGCGAACAAAGGCACAAGCTCGCGAAACAAGAGCCACGCCTCTTGTAAGCGAGGTTTCGTCCACAAAGTGGCGAAACAAATTTAAATAAAGGAGTGAGCATGAAAAAAAACATACTTTCTCATCAAAAGTTTGTTATTCTTATTGTAGGATTTTGCGTAAGTATTTTAATAATAGCTCTTTATATCTACCAGCCTCTTGGAATGAGGCAGCTAGACAGAATGATTTATGATACTTATCTGAGAAATTCTGTTGAAGGCAAAGTTTCGCCAACTCCTGCTATTGTGGATATAGACGAAGAAAGTCTTGAAGCTTTTGGGCAATGGCCTTGGCCACGACATTTATTAGCTCAATTACTCAAAGTACTTACTGAAAGCGGTGCTGCTTCTATTGGACTTGATATCATGTTTGCCGAAGCAGACAGAGCCTCTCCGCATGCTTTGCAAAAATCACTAAAAGACTCTTTTAATGTAGATATCAGCTTTCAAGGCTTACCACGTTATTTAGAAGATAACGACAAACTCTTTGCCTCTGTTGTTAAGCAAACACCTACAGTTTTAGGTGCTTATGTGCAATTTGATGGCGAATTAGCAGAACAAAATGCCACAAGTGCAGTAGCAAGCAAGGGTCTTTCAGCTTTGCCGGAAAATCTACCAAGATTTGAAGGTGTTATGGAAAGAATTCCACCTAACGCACTTTCTCCATACGAAAGCATTACAAAGGGTGCTGGTGCTGTTTTGCCTTTGCCAGTGCTTATTCCTGCTGCTCCTCTTGCTGCCTTGAATGTTGCTCCAGATGCAGACGGTATAGTTCGTTCTATTCCTCTTGTATTAAAAGTTGACGACAGAATTTTTATTTCTCTTGGGCTCAGAGCTTTGATGAGGGCATTAAATGTAAAAAACATAGCACTTGAAGGCGGCCCTTATGGCTTATCTGCAATCTATGTTGCAAAATATCGCATACCAGTTTCGCCTAATGGCTTATATCAAATACCTTTTCAAGGGCCACGCGGCACCTATCCATACTTTAGTGCTAAAGATATTTTAGAAGGTAAAGTTCCAGCAGATGAGCTTGCAGGAAGAGTTTTACTTGTTGGAACTTCAGCTTCTGGCTTGCTTGATATACGTGCAACCCCTTTTGATCCCATCTACCCTGGAGTTGAAAGCCACGCAGCCGTAGTAGACGCAATCTTATCTGATAGATATATTGAACTTCCAACATGGACGCCATTTGTCCAAGTTTCGGCAATTCTTATTATGGCTCTACTTTCTACATTGCTCTTTGGTTTTGCTCCTGCTCTTATCTATATTCCTTCATTTATATTTTTTGCTGGCGGTTCAGTGTATGCTTCATGGTCTGCCTTCCACAAACATATTTACATTTCACCGCAATACGCTCTTATTACTACTATTGCTATTATGATTATCTTACTTGGTGTGCGTTTTATTTATGAAGCACAACAAAAAAGACAATTAAGAAAAGCCTTTAGCAGATATGTTTCACCAGAAATGGTTAACCGTATTGCCGACAGAGGTGAAGCAGTGCTTGCTGGTGAAGAACGTGAAGTCACACTTATATTTACTGATATTCGTGGCTTTACCTCAATTTCAGAACAATTAGCTCCAGCTGAAATGGTGGGTGTGCTCAACAGGTATTTCACTCCAATGACTGGTCTAATCCAAGAAACGCAAGGCACTGTGGATAAATTTATTGGTGATGCTATCATGGCTTTTTGGAATGCCCCACTTGACGTTGCTGGGCACGAATTAAAAGCCGTGCGAACAGCATTAGGCATGCACAAAGCCTTAGACAATCTCAATATTGAATTAGAAGAAGAATTTAACATTAAATTACGCATGGGTGCTGGCGTGCACACTGGTAAGGTTTATGTTGGAAACATGGGCTCTGAAGAACTTTTAGACTATACTTGCATTGGCGACACTGTAAACCTTTCTTCACGCTTAGAAGGCATGTGCTCACACTATGGCGTTGGAATTGTTGTAAGTTCTATAACAGCAAATAGATGTAAAGAAATATTAAAGGACGAATTACTCAAAACAAGTGCAAGAAATATCAATAATACATCTTCAATCTCAGACGATCAACTTTCAATTCGCTTTGTCTTGCTTGATGCAATTAGGGTAAAGGGTAAGGAAGAAGCTGTTGAAATTATGATGCCTATTCTTGCTGAAGAAGCAGAAATGCGTAGTGAAGAATTGAAATATTTTGATAAAGGCAGAGAATATTATAAAAATGCTCGCTTTGCAGATGCTTTGCCTATGTTCAAAAAACTCACACTAAAATTTCCAGAAACAAAGATTTATCAAATATATAATGAAAGATGCGAGGCACTTGTTGAAGATAGTCCTAAAAATTGGGATGGCGTGTGGCGCTTTGATAAGAAGTAATTAATTCTTATAGCAATTTTCCACTAAAGTCTTGATTGAAACCTTATATGAACATAAGAAAAAAAGCATTCACTATATTTAAATTTAGTGTTTGCTTTTTTTTAGATCTATTCGATTTAGAGCAGCTTCAACTATTATTGAAAGTGTGCTAATAAAAAATCAATCACCATAAATCTCAAAAGTATTTTTACCATTTCTTTTTGCTCGATATAGAGCTTCGTCAGCGGCATTAAAGAGACTTTCGTAAGAGTTGAGTTCTTCAGTATAATTAGCAACACCTAAAGAAATTGATATAACAATTTCCTCGCCGCTATCTGTTGTATATGTACTATGTAACTTATTTTTTAACTGATAAAAAATTTCAGCTACTCTTTTTTTAGTGCAGGCTTGTCTTAAAAAGATCACAAATTCATCTCCACCAAAACGACCAAGCACATCTAATGATCTGAGTTCCACCTTCAAAAGTTCAGCAAAGTCGTGTAGAATTTCATCTCCTTTCAAATGCCCTAAATTATCATTAATTGCCTTGAAGTTATCGAGATCTATTACAATCATTGAACCGCTTTGATGTGTATCAAGATGCTGTGTTATTCTTTTTACAAAGCCTGATTTATTATAAAGTCCAGTCAGTGTGTCTGTATCCACTTTTTTCTCTAGCTCTAATATAAGAGTGTTATAAGCTTCATTAGAAACTAAAAACACAAGAAATATTGCTGTAATATAAAAGATTAATAGCAAGTACAATCCTATTATTACAGAATCAATCATAGAAGGCACATTATCAATATGCAAGCAGAGTATATATGAATTGTAAATCATATATATTACTAACAAAGCCATTATCGAATTTAAAGCATTAAGTAAAAAGTTACTTTTTATAATTTTCTTCGTTGCATTTACAGGAAAAAAGGTCATAAATACAGCTACTACTACAATATGTGCAGCAAAGGAGAGCTGAAGTTGCACTATTTAATTTATCTACTACAAGGCTAATTTCTTCTGCGG